>JBFIHF010000044.1:0-27535 GCA_041601915.1 Bradymonadaceae bacterium | reverse complement strand
GGTACGTGCGAGGAGCGATCCCGAGTTCGGACTGCAGGCTCGCCACGTGGCATCCGCGCGGCGAAGCGAGCAGTCGGTGCACGATCGTCGCGAGATTGAGATTGATCCGCCAGTTCTTCACGCCGACTCCACGTCCCCTGACTCCTCAGTGAACGTGGAGGTCTACCGCTCGGGTAGGAACGAAGCGTGCCAGCCGCTCCCGGCGAGGTGGGCCTGCGAATTCTGGGCCTTCGGCACGTTTCGTTCCGCGCAATGGCAGATGATGTAAGGTTCGTCCACAAGGAGTGCTATGGATCACATGAACTTGAATCTCGCCCGGATCGTCCTACGCCTGATGACCAGCCACCGCGGGTGGCGGGTCGATGATTTGATGGCGCAGTTGGGGATCAAGGACCGGACCTATCGCAAGTATCGGCACCGGCTTCAGACCGAGTTCGAGCCGTTGATGAAAGGCGACGGCACGTCGCTGATCCAGGAAGTCGTGGAAGGCGAGGCGATCTACCTCCGGGTGGTGGAGGTCGCGGAGAAGAGCTGGGCGGACGAGGACTTTATCGCGCGGGTCGCGGCCCTGCATTTTGCGGTGCGCATCCTGCGCTTCCTGAAGGGGACCGAGGTCGGCGACGCGATCGACAGCTTCCTGGGCGAGTTTCAGCACTCGATGCGCGACCGCAAGACGATGCTGGGTGAGGTTTTGCATCACGCGGACCGGATGTTTTACGAGATTCCGGACGCGCCGAAAGACTACGGCGACAAAGGCGAGATCATCCGCACGGTGTTGCGGGCGATGCTGCTCTGCAAGCGGGTGGAGGTCGAATACAACTCCGCCTCGTTGCGTGGCGCGTGGGGGATGACGCTGGAGCCCCTGACGCTGGCGTCCCACCGCAGCGCCTTGTATCTGATCGCGCGCGCGCAGGGCTACGAGGACATTCGGATGTACGCGGTGGACCGCATCCTGACCGCGAAGGAGACCACGGAGCGGTTCGAGTATCCGAGCACGGTGAAGTACGACCCCGACACCTACATCGCAGGCGCGTGGGGGCTGTTCCGGGGCGAAGCCGACGAACAGCACGACTTCGAACTGATCTTCGCGGACAAGCGGTGGCTGCAGATGTTCGTGCAGGAACGCCGCTGGCACAAAAGTCAGGTGTTCGCGCCGTTGGACGACGGCCGTCTGCGCATGTCGTTCTCGGTCTCGTCGGACAAAGAAGTGTGGCCGTGGATTCTGGGCTTCGGCGACGACGTCGAGGTCGTGCGCCCCGCGAACGGACGCGCCTAGTACTTGGCCACAGTGATTTTGATTAGTTGACGTCGGTTCTGACCGACGATCTCTTCGCCGTCCTCCTCGACGATACGGCAGCCTAGTCGAGGACCGGGATCACGACGTGGACGCCGAAACGCTCGATCAGGAAGCGCTCCTGGTACATGAGGTTCGCGGCCTGGGTGACTTGCCCGAGGTACCAGGCGTTGTAGCCGGCGCCGACGAAGGTCCCCAGCAAGGGCACGGTCTGCGCGAGCTTGCCCTTCGCGATGCGCACACCGAGCATCTCGGCGATGCGCCGAATCATCGCGCTGCTCAGGGCGTCGTCGAGTTCATCCCAGCTGTCGCGTGCGCCGATGCGCACGGACAGCTCGGTGAGCTCGCGCACCGCGTTCCGACGCGCGATGCGACCTGTGGACGATGCGGCGGCCATGAGGTGCATGATGAACGCTTGCTCGACCGGTACCGCGGGATCGAACCCGTAGTAGGCGGCGTACTCATTGCACGCGCGCAACGCGAGCCCGATCAGCGCCGGGATGTCGGCGGCGAGTCCCGCGATGCCGCCGAACCCAGCGACGCCGCCGCTGGCCGCGCCGAGCGCGGTGTACTTCGCACCGAGGTTGCCGACGACCTTATCGACCGACGCCAGATCGAGGGTGTGCACACTGTCGAACGACGTGATCCCGGCAAAGCCCTCGTTGCGGAAGTCGTCGAAGATCGCATCAGGGCGCACGCTCCACGAGGCCCCGTCGTTGATCTTCTCCATGACGCCGGCGATCGCCTTCGTGACGGCCTCACCGGCTTTGGTATCGAACGCCGCTTCGGTGACGGACTCGACCGGCGCTTGAACGGCCTCGACGACCTTCGCGAAGCGGCTCGATTCCGGGTTTTTGAAGCTCGCGATCGCGCTCAAAGCACGGTTTTCGTACGCGCCCAACTTGTTTTCGGTCATGGTGGCCTCCCACGTTTGGAGTGCCACCGTGGGCGCGGTTGCGCAACAGGAATTCGAGCGCAAGCTGTGATAGTTTCGGCGCGAACTTCCGGTACGGCGGCAGGACGAGATGGACGACTACGAGCGCGTGTTTGAGAACAATCGGCGGTGGGTGGCGGCTCGCAGAAAGGAGGACCCGGATTTTTTCGAGCGCCTCGCCGCGGACCAGACCCCGCGGTTTCTGTACATCGGCTGTTCGGACAGCCGGGTGCCGGCGAATCAGATCATGGGCCTCGAGCCGGGCGATGTGTTTGTGCACCGCAACATCGCGAACCTCGTCGTGAACACGGACATCAACGCGCAATCCGTGATCGCGTATGCGATCGAGATCCTGCACGTCAAACACATCGTCGTCTGCGGGCACTACGGCTGCGGCGGCGTGCGCGCCGCGATGCAGCCCGCCGATCTCGGGATCCTCAACGGCTGGCTGCGCGAGGTGCGCGACGTGTACCGGTTGCATGAGGACGAACTCGACGCGATCCCCGACGACGAAGCGCGTCAACGACGGCTCGTGGAGCTCAACATCCAAGAGCAGTGCAACAACGTCATCAAGACGGCTTCGCTGCAAAAGCACTACCTCGCCGAAGGGTTCCCGCGCGTGCACGGCTGGGTCTACGACCTCAGGCAGGGACTGCTGAAGGACCTCGAGGTGCCGTTCGAGGAGAACCTCGAGCGTGTGCAGAAAATCTACAGGTTGTCATGACGCGCACGCTCCCAGGGCTCGTGGCGCTCGTCGCTTGTGCCACGCTGGGCTGCTCGGACCCTGGTGGTGTCAGTCCGAAGAACGTGATCGCCGAGATGGGTTCAGATGTCGGCACGGCCGACGCTCCAGACTTGGGTTCGCCCGTGATCTCCGTGGTCGTGGAGCCGTCGAACCTCGCGATCGAGAGAGGGCGCACCGCGACGCTCGTCGCCCAGGTGCTCGCCGACGGGCGCGAAGTCGCCGAGGCGGTGACGTGGAGTTCGTCGGAACCGGGCATCGTCGAGGTGACTCCAACGGGCGTGGTGATCGGGCACGAGTTTGGTCGCGCGGTCGTGTCCGCCGCCGTGGGCGACGTCCGTGGCGAGGCCACCGTCCGCGTGACGGGACCCCCGGTCGACCGCATCGAGGTGTCTCCGACCTCGCGACAGATGGCCGTGGGTTCCACGGTCACGATCAACGTCGTGCTCATCGACGCGCAGAATGCCACGATCGAGGACCCGCGCGACGTGAGCTTCGCGAGTTCCGACGAGGCCCGCGTCACGGTCACCGCCGACGGTCTGGTGACCGCGGTCAGCGAAGGCGGTGCCACGGTGACCACGCGCGTCGAGGCGGCTTCGGCCGTCTCGGAGTTTGTCGTCATCGGCGAGGCCGGGATCGATCGGGTCGAGATCAGCCCGGTGACTTCACAGCTGCTCCGCGGTGAGACAGCCCAGCTGATAGCGACGGCCTACACCGGTGGGGCGACGGTGCCCGGCGCGGTGTTCGTCTGGGACTCGGACGCCTCCGCGGTCGCGACGGTCGACGGGACGGGACTCGTGACGGCGGTGACGCAGGGGTCCGCGACAATCACCGCCGCATCGGGGGCGATCGAGGCCGGTGCGACGGTGAATGTGCAGTTCGCGTTTTCGGAGATCGCGGCCGGTCACGACTTTGCGTGCGGTCTGGTGGGGGGCGCAGCGTACTGCTGGGGCCGAAACGACGTTGGCCAGCTCGGCCGCGCCGACACGAGCGAGGCGCCGGGCGCTGTCGCGACCTCGTTGCGGTTTGATGCGCTGGCCGCCGGCGCGCAGCGCGCCTGCGGTCTCACCGCGGCGGGGGCGGCCTATTGCTGGGGTGCCGGGAACTCCGCGCCGACACTGGTCGGCGGCGGTCACGTCTTTTCCGCGTTGTATGCCGGGTACCAGCTCGTCTGCGGGGTCGAGGGGGCGTCGTTGTGGTGCTGGGACCCCGCGTCATCACCGACGCTGGCGGGTTCGTTCCAATCCGCGGCGGTGGGTCAGACGCACCGATGCGCCGTTTCGGGCACCTCGGCGTCGTGCTGGGGATCGAACGATTTCGGCCAGCTCGGGATCAACGCGTTTGGCGGCAGCTATCCCGCACCGCAGCCGGTCTCTGGTGGCTTCCAGTTCTCTCGCGTCGTCGTCGGTCGTGACCACAGCTGCGGCACGACGACGAGCGGCGCCTCCCTGTGCTGGGGAGCGAACGAGGCGGGGCAGGTCGGGGACGGTTCGACGACCGATCGCCCGACCCCACTGTTGCTGAGCGGGGGCGCCTCCGTGGGGCGTCTGACGGTGGGCATCGATCACAGTTGCGGACTGGCGAGCGATGGCGCGGCGTATTGTTGGGGCCGCAACGACGCAGGTCTGCTCGGCACCGGGGCCAACGGGGCGGTGCTGGTGCCCGTCGCCGTCGCGACGAGCGTGCGATTCAGCCAGATCTCGGCCGGTGATCGTTTCACGTGCGCGCTGTCGCTGGACGGCGATCCCTACTGCTGGGGCCTCGGCGACCGCGGTCAGTTGGGTGTGGGCGGCTCGTCGGCGATGCCGACGCGCGTCCTGGGGCTGTGAGGACTGCCGGCTACTTCGCGAAGCAGCGCTGGCCCGGCTTGCCGTCGACCTCGCGCATTCCTTTCGCCGTCAGCGCCGAGATCTTGCCGAGCTGCTTGACCTCGACACAGATGGTGTCGCCCGAGGCCGATTCGTCGCTCGTGGCCGCCGGTGGCGCCTTGCGCTCTTTTCCGGAGTTGACGAGTTGTACGATGCCGACCGCTGCGGCGCCCACGATCCCGATCAGGACGAGCGCAGTGAAAATGAACTTGCGAAGCGCACCGTCGTGGTCGTCCGGCGGAGCGGACACTTCCTCGTTGCAGTGCAGGCAGATCGTCGCGCCCGCGACGAGCCGCCCACCACAATGGGGACATGCACTGAATTCGGCCGTCGTGTTTTCCATGACGCCATCTTAGCGCACCGACGTCGTTGGTACGAAACTTTGATCTCAAAAATGCTCCGCCGTGCCATTCGTTGGCGCAAGCCGCCCTGGCGTCGGCTCGCCCGAGTTGTGGGGTGCGAGCGCCCACGTTAGCGTGTCGGGCATGAACGCTCAGCTGCCTGATCCGGACGAAGTTTTTCAGGGGAGGTATCGCCTCGAGAGCGTCCTCGGCGAGGGCGGGTTTGCGCGGGTGTTTGTGGCGACGGACGTGGAGCTCAGCCGCAAGGTCGCGATCAAGATCCTGAAGCCGCGCGGCGACGGCACCGACGACGTCCAGGCGGCGCGGTTCGAGCGTGAAGCGCGTCATGTCGCGCAGCTCAGCCATCCTCACATCGTGACGATGTTCGACTACGGACGGACGGAGAGCGGGCTGCTGTACACGGTGTTCGAGCTGGTGGGCGGTACCGACCTCGCGAAAATGATGACGCTGGGACCGGTGGAGGAACGAACCGCGGTCGTGATCATGCTTCAGCTTCTCGACGCGTTGTCCGCCGCGCACGAAGTCGGGCTGCTGCACCGAGACATCAAGCCTGCGAACATCCAGGTGTACGCCTACGGAGGCGACCCCCATCGCGTGAAGCTCCTCGATTTCGGGATCGCCAAGATCACGGATGGGGACGCGGCGCTGACGGCCACCGGGATGGTCGTGGGAACCCCGCGGTTCATCGCCCCCGAGGCGGTGTTCGGCGAGCCGCTGGGGCCGTTCTCGGACCTCTATGCCCTGGCGTTGGTGGTCTACGAAATGCTCGTCGGGGCGCCGAGCGACCATTTGCGGAAGGTTGCCAATCACGAGCGGGTCGAGTTGCCGGCCGATCTGTCGGTGAGCCCCAAGCTGCGTCGAGTGCTCAACCGTATGCTGGAACGCAAGGTGTCCGATCGGTACGCCGACGCGCGGTCCGTCGCGAACGACCTCAACAGCACCGCATCGGCCCCGGTGGCGCGTCCGGTCGTGCGCCCGAGCTCCGCCGAACCGGGACCGCAGCCTCAACCGCACGACGTCGCCGCCCGCGGCAATGGGCGGATGGCGCTGATTGCTGCGGGCGGGCTGATCGCGGGCGCGCTGGTCGTCGTGGGTGTCCTTCAGGCGTCGAAGCAACAGCCGCCGGAGACCGCTGCGCGGGCCGCGGTACCGCCCGGCGCGGTGTCACCCGCGGCGAGTGCCGAGCCGTTCGAGATCGTCGTCGAACGGCTGGATACCGGGTCGATACACGTCGATGCCGCGGTGCTGGCGCCGGGATGCGGCGGTGAGGCCTTCGCGCCCGGCATCCGCGGGGTTTCGCGCATGGATGGTCTGCGCGAGCGCACGTGGATTCAGCATACCCCGGTCGGGTACGACCCCGCGGTTCAGCATCCGCTGGTGATCTTCCTCCACGACGACGGCGGGGCCACGGCGAGGAGCTCCCTGGCCGAGACGCGGCTCGCCGAGACGGCGGACAAGTACGGCTTTGTGATCGTCGCTCCACAGGACGACGCGATTGCGTACGTGTGGAGTAATCCTCGGGACATCGACACCATCGAATTCGTTCATGACGCCACGCGCAAGTCGACGTGCATCGATGAGGACCGCGTGTTCATGGTGGGCTACGGCTCGGGCGGCTGGGGCGTCGAAGGTGCGTCGTGTCTGCCGTGGGTGAAGGGCGGCGTGATCGTGTCGTTCATGTTGGAGCAGCCCCGCTTCAACTGCCAACCGCAGCGCGGTGTGCCGATGCTCGTGATCCTGCCCACTCACTCCGGTTATCTACCCCCGGGAGGTGGTCCCGATTGCCTGAACAACTCCAAAGTCTCGTTCGATGGATTCGACGAGATGTGGCGCACCCGCAATGGCTGCGGGTCCGCTGCGACGGCCTTTGCGACGCAGGGGGCGAGTGGCTGCACGGCTTGGGACTGCGAATCGCGCTATGCGAGTTGCCGCATCGACGGCGGACGCCGATGGCCCGGCGCGCCGGAACGGCAGATCGACCTCGTGCGATGTGACGGACCGTCGACCGACTTTCCGTACAACGAAACGCTGTGGAAGTTCCTGTCCGACACGCCGTGAGTCAGCGGCGCGATTTCTCGAACTCGTCGAGGAATGCCGGGCGATGGCCGTGCTGGCTCATGACGTCTTCGAGCACCAGCGTCCACATCCCCGGTTCCTCGGCGCGCTCGAGTTCGAGGCGCAGCTTGTCGAGGATGCGACAGGCGCGTCGATAGCGACTCCGACTGCTGCGGCTGATCTGGTAGGCGACGACGCTGAGGCGCGCGGACACGAGCACGTCAACGCGTCCGGGGCACGCCGCGGTGATCTGGTCCGCGCACAGTCGCGCTCGGTCGTGGTCCTCGAACTCGAACCACGCTTCGAGGGCCGCGTCCACATCGCCCCGCTTCAAGGTCTCCAAGATCCAGACGTCGGGAAGCTCGACCCGCACCACGGGAGCAACTTCGGCGAGCAGGGAGGGGCGCCCGACGCGGCGGGCGTACTGGCGGAGCGCCTTGTAGTCGCGCAGGTAGCCGGTTCTGAGGAAGACGTTGAGTAGCACCGGGGACAGTTCGTCGCGGAGCTCGGGTCGGAAGGCGAGGATTTCGGCCAACGCGTCGAAGGCCCGCCGCGCGTCGCTCAGCGCGGCCCGGGTCATCGGGACGTCGAGCCACTCTTCGAGGGCGGCGGCGTGTTGTCTCGCGGCGTGGGTCATGGCCCGCGCAGAGTACGCGCGCGGCGAACGGTTCCACAAGCGCCGCGGTCGTCACGCGCGGCCGATGTCGCTACCATCACAGTTCTCTTGTGGAGCTGATGACCGTGCATCTCGGACAGTTCGTCGATGACCGCCATCGCGTGGATTCCGTGCTGGGGCAGGGCGGGTTTGCGACGGTCTATGCGGGCACCGACACGGTGTCGGGACGGCCGGTTGCGATCAAGGTGTTGGCTGCAGGCGCCGCCTCCGCGGAGGTCCGCGCGCGGTTCGCGCGCGAGGTCCGCACGATCGCAAAGCTGCGCGACCCGCATACGGTCACGTTGTACGCCCACGGGGTGACGGACGGGCAGGCGTACATGGTGTTCGAGCTGGTGGGCGGGGACGACCTGCATCGCGTGCTTCACCACCACGGGCGCCTCGCGCCGGACGTCGCCGAGCGAGTCCTGCGCCAGATTCTCTACTCGCTGCGCGAGGCGCATGCGAACGGCTTGATTCACCGCGACATCAAGCCGGAGAACATTCGCATCTACGAGTATCAGTCCGACCCGTGGTGCGTGAAGGTGCTGGACTTCGGCCTCGGTCGGCGGTTCGACACGGACCGACCGCAACTGACGGCGGCGGGAGACATCCTCGGGACCCCTCGCTACATGTCGCCCGAGCAGTTGCTCGACCAACCGCTGACCCCCGCGAGCGACCTCTACTCCGTGGGCCTCGTCGCGTTTGAGATGTTGATGGGCTCCGATGCGGTTCAGGGGGGCGCATGGGCGGACCAGCTGGCGCGACTCGAGAGCGGTCACTTGTTCTCGGCGCCCGGATTCGGCGCCGGCGAGTTGCAACGCGTCATCCAGAAGATGACGGCTCGAGCGCCTGAAGATCGATACCCGAGCGTCGACTCCGTGCTGGCGGCACTCGATCGGCAGCCGCGGGTCGACGCGGCTATTCCTTACTCTACCGTTCAAGCGGCCAGTCTGCCGGCACCCACAGTGCGATCGCGCGCGCTCGTCGCCGGGGCGGGACTGGCCGCGATCGGGGCGATCGTCGGGCTCTGGTCGCTGCTTCCAACTACGGACGAGCCGCGTCTTGTCACGGTCGGCCGTTACCCCGTGTCAATCATTGCACAAGCCGACGTCGGAGCAGCGGTCCCCGATGCACCGGTTTTCGTGGGCGCCGATGCAGCATTGGAACCGGTGGATCTCATGGGCGACACGGGACCTGTGGAGGATGGATGCGGTCCGCCGCCGCCCATCGCCAAGGGGTGGCGTGGAGTTCTCGCAGAGCCGGGGCTGGCGGACTGGTTCGCGTACATTCCGAAGTCATACGACCCGGATCGACCACAACCCCTCGTGATGTTGCTCCATCAAAATTTCAATGAACCCGGTCAGCTGTTGGAGGCGTCTGGGTTCGAAGCGATCGCCGAGCAGGAGAAGTTCGTCGTGATCGCTCCCGTCGACGAGTACATGATCCCGTGGGAGGATCCGCACGACATCGTGCGGCTGGCCGAGGTCGTTGCCTCGACGAAGCGGCAGCTCTGTATCGACTCAGCCCGCGTGTTCGTCGTCGGCCACAGCCAGGGCGGCAAGATCGCGGAGAAGCTCGCTTGCGAGCCCTGGGTGCACGCCGTGGCGACGCACTCGCATCGACGGGGGTCCGTGACGAGCGACTGCCCCCAGCGCGCCGTTCCGTTCATCGCGATTTCGCCACGTCATAGCGGGCACATTCCGTTTGAGGGCGGGCCGTCCCACTGCTCTCCCAAACCGTTCGTCGTCGTTTCGGTCAAGGAATTGGAGAGCGCGTGGTTGGACCGAAACGGCTGCATCGGTTCTCGTCAGAAATCGTTCAGATATCGCGGGACCCAATGCTGGACATGGGAGTGTCAGACCCCATTCGAAAGTTGCCATCTCGACGGTGGCCACAACTGGCCGGGATCGAAAACGCGGGCGGGGTGGCAGGGGAATTTCGGTTGTGATGGTGAGACGGCGGACTTCCCATCGGCGCGGAGGATTTGGGACTTCTTCTCCAGCATCAACGTGCCCGATGTGCACTAGCCGCCCTCGAAGTCTCTCGCGAGCTTGATTCCGACCCCGCCAGTGCTGGTCCGCAGCTCGTGATAGCGCCGCAATGCCGTCTCGTCGGGACCGGTGCGCTGCATCGCGCGGATCAGCGTGTTCTTCGGGGTGTGTTCGGACCGTACGAACTCGACGGCGCGGGTTTCGTAGCCGGCCGCCTCCAGGAGCAGCGTTCGAAAGGTGTCCGTCACCGTTTCGGCGAGCGCGCGTCGCAGATGCGGCGTGGTCCAGATCGGTGCAAAGGGGCCTTCGGTGCCGTCCGCAGCCAGTTGAGCCCACCCCCTTGCGAGCTCCGCCTGACAGCAGGGGGCCACAGCAATGAGCGAGGCGCTGTGGCGCAGCCCCAGCGCGATCGCGTCATCTGTCGCGGTGTCGCAAGCGTGTAAGGCGACCACGCCATCCAGGGCGAGCGGTGATTCGAAGGTCGCGGCCCAGATCGCCGCGAGGTCCACCTCCGTGAGGTCTGCTGCGGCGAAACGTAGTTCGCCACCCAGATCGGCGAGTTCGGCGCGGCGCGTGCAGTCGTCCATGAGCTTGGGGTTGCGGTCGATCCCGAGCAGCGAGAACGGGTGGTCAAAGATGTGCTTCAGGCACCAGGCGAGGGCGAGGGTGAGATACGACCGCCCACACCCCGCATCGACCAGATGTAGCGGCTCGCCGGACACCATCAGCTCCTCGAGTGGGGGCCGGATCAGCCGCAGCATGTGGTTGAGTTGGAAGAACTTCCGTCGCTGCGGCGGCGGCATCGAGGCGTCGCGATGCAGGATCCCGATCGCGCGCAGGAGCGGCGCGGACTGCTCGGGCGTTACGAGCAGCGCCTTGCCGCCCGTCAGTTCGAGCGTGCGTTCCGGCGTCCAGTACTGGCTCGCCATCGCGCCAAACTCGGTCGACCACTGAGAGTCCATCGTCACGTTGCGCTCACTGCGTGGGCGGTGAGCATACCGCCGACGCGGTCGCGATGCAGTGCCCAAGCGCCTGCACATGCCGTATGGTGGTCGCGATGGCGTACGACCTCATCATCGTCGGCTCGGGATTCGCGTCGAGCTTCTTTCTGCGCGAGTACCTCTCGCACGCGTCGCCGACGGCGCGCGTGCTGGTGTTGGAGCGCGGTGAGCGGCGGAGCCATGCGTGGCAGGTGGAGAACCTCGGCGCGCTCCACGAGGCCGCCGCGGCGACGATCGACAATCGGTCGCCAGGCAAACCGTGGGTCTTCAACCTCGCGTTTGGCGGTGGGTCCAACTGCTGGTGGGCGTGTACGCCCCGCATGTTGCGGGCGGACTTCGAACTGCAGACGCGCTACGGCGTCGGGGTGGACTGGCCGGTAGGGTACGACGAACTCGAGCCGTTCTACACGACCGCCGAGCGCTGGATGCAGGTGTCGGGGCCCAGCGCGCACACGCCGTTCGAGCGCAGCGAGCCGTACCCGCAGCCTCCGCACCGCGCGTCGACGCCGGACGAGGCGTTGGCGAAGGAGTTCGGGGACCTGTTCTTCATTCAGCCCACGGCACGCGCGCGGGTATCCACGGGGCGTCGGCCCGGCTGCTGCGCGAACGCGACGTGCTCGACATGTCCGATCGACGCGAAGTTCACGATCACCAACGAGATGGCCGACGTCTTCGCGGACAAACGCGTCGAGCTACGGCTGGGTGCGACGGTCGAGCGGCTGGAGATCGAGGATGACCGCGTGCGGCGCGTGCACTGGGGTGGCGCGGAGCCTGGCGTTGCCGACGGTGAGAACGTCGTGCTGGGCGCGAACGCGATCTTCAACGCGCACATCCTCCTGCGGTCCGGTCACACGCATCCGGAGCTCGGCGTCGGTCTGGTCGAGCAGGCGAGCGTCACGGTCGTGGCGGACCTCGATGCGATGCCTGGCTTCGACGGCAGCACCAGCATCACCGGGCACGGCTACATGTGTTACGACGGCGAGCACCGACGCACGCGCGCTGCAGCGCTCATCGAGACGATGAACGTGCCGAGGCTGCGGACCGAAGCGGGGCGGTGGCGAGATCGCGTGGTGCTGAAGTTTATCTACGGCGACCTGCGTCAGCCGCAAAACCGCGTGACGCTCGCCGCGCAGAACGCGGGCCGACCGGTCATCGAGTGGAAGGGACACTCGGAGTACACCGAACGCGCGATTCTGGCGCTCGATGACG
Organism: Bradymonadaceae bacterium; assembly: GCA_041601915.1. Classification (GTDB taxonomy): domain Bacteria; phylum Myxococcota_A; class Bradymonadia; order Bradymonadales; family Bradymonadaceae; genus JBFIHF01. Next base: position 15,424 of record JBFIHF010000044.1, on the reverse strand, counting down.
ACCTGAAGCGCGTGCTGGCGCCGCTGCCGGTCCAGCGCACGACCAACTCGCGCAACGACACCGAGGCGCATGTGATGGGCACCGTCCCGATGGGGCATGACCCCGCGACGAGCGTGGTCGACGCCGATCTGGTCGACCATCGCCTGCGCAATCTGATGGTGCTTGGCGCATCGGCGTTTCCCACCGCGCCGCCGGCGAATCCGACTCTGACGCTGTGTGCGCTGGCCATTCGCAGCGCGCAACGGTTGGCTGCGCGAGGTCTGCGATGACGCGCCGAGACTTCGTTCGAGTCGCGCTGGCGGGGCTGGCCGGCGCCGCGTTGCTGGCGCTCGGCTTCGCGCCCCAGGCGCGCGTCGTGGTGCGCCACCGCATCCGCGGCAGGCTTGGCGATTGGACGATCGCCGACGCGGACCTCGATCGCTTTCTCGATGCGTTTGAAGCGCAGTACGGGGATCCTGCGCCGGCGCGCGACGACTTTCTACAGATCCTGGTCTTGTCGACGGACGCGTTTGCGCCGGGCCGCGCCACAAAGGCGCTCACGTTCGTGCAGCTGTACCACCCCTACAAAGCGCCTTGTTACAACCCGCTGGCACGGCGCTGAGAGCGGACGGTCAGTGGTAGCACCGCTGACGCGGGTCCTCGCCAATGGGGCGGAAGTACAGCAAGCTCTGTTTCCACGCCGGAATCGGCTCCGCCAACGCGGGGTCGTCCGTCACCTTGTCCAGCCGAACGGTGACCCCGTCGCGGATGTAGGTCACGGAGAAGTCGCGCACCTCGGACCCGAGGCGATGTAGCTCGAACCACGACACGAGCAGACCGCGATCAGCCATCGCCTGTAGGGTCGGCTGACTCGATGCGACGATGCGGACGAAGTCACGCTGGTAGTCGAAGATCTCGAACTGGCTGCCGACGAGGAAGTGATTCGGCTGGCCGAGCTCGGTCCGCAGGTTGCTGTACATCGCGAACGACGTCTCGGTCTTGAGGCCGAGGTAGGGCATGAATCCGTTGAGCAGCAAGGCAAGCGGAAACGCGGCGAGCCATGCGCGCTGTGGGCGCAGGATCGAGCGCGCCGGCAGCGTCGCGGCAGGCAGCCGCAGGCCGAGCGCGAGGAACACGACGGCGATGACAGCGGCGCCGTAGAACGCCCAGATGTACAGCGCGCCGTCGAACTGGGGCGGGTCGAACATCGTGAGGAGGAGCGCGACGACCGAAAGGGGGACCGCGACCTTGAGCCATCGAAGGTGTGCGTCGGTCAGCCGCCCGAGGAAATCCGCGGGCAGGAACAGCGCATAGGCGCCGAACAACATCGACGAAAAGTTGTAGAACGGGCTCTTCGGATTGAACGCGATGAAGGCGTGGAACAGCATCCCCAGCACGACGCCCCAGTATCGGGTCTTGCGCGAGAACAACAACATCGGGATCAGCGCTTCGACCGCGATGGTCGAGACGATGACCAGCCAGTTCACCCAGCCCGCCTCGATCAGAAACGGGAATCGCTGCATGTGGTGGGCGTAAAAGTCCGTGCCGCAGCTCGTGGCCACGTTGAAGAAGTCGGCGTTGAGCTTGTGGAACACCGCGTAGAAGTAGAATACGAGCAGCATCGCCCGCGCCGGCGGTGCGAACATCGCGTAGAGCGCCGAACCGTCGATCTGCCAGGAGCGTTCGCGCACCGCGCAGCTGAGCCACGACGCCAGGATCGCGAGGTTGATGAACGCGGTGAAGAACCAGTGGTTGGAGATGAACGGGGAGAACGCGGCGGCGACGGTGACCTGCGCGAGGGCGAGTATCGCGAGGCGGCCTGCCGACGATGGCTTGAGGAGCAGCCACACGACGGCGATGACGATCAGCATCCCGCGGTCCCAATGGTCGTACGACGCGATGTGAAAGAGCGACGCGATCGACCACAGCGTCGCGAACGTCGTCAAGACGTCCGTCGGCACGGCGGCGGTGTTCGGCGTTGGGTGGGCGTGTTCCATGCGAGCACAGTGTTGTCCTTTCGGGCGCAAACGACAAGAACGTGTCGGCGTCGGAGTTGCCCCCGTCGCTGGCGGGTGTCAGTGTGTAATCATGAGTCGTGGAGCCAAGATTGGGTGCGCTGTTGTGGCACTCCTGTTCGTCCTCGCCGGGGTCGTGTGTGCCGGTGGCGCCTACTTCGCACGCGGGTGGTTTCGTGATCTGGGCACCGAGTACGACGCGTTGCGGCCGCAGCTCGAAGCGGACGCGCGAGCGGTGGCCGCCGGTGGTGCAGACGCCTGTGTTCGGGACGGGTTGGGCCGCGCGGCGGGCTGTTCGCAGTTTGCGATCAAGTGTCGCGTGAACGCGAACCTGCGCACCAAGATGTGCCTCGAGGCCGCGACGGAGTCCCCAGAATTCTGTGCCGGCGTCCCGGGTCCCACCGACATCATCGATGTGTCGCTGTGGGGGATTGCATAATGTGAACGCCGCGGGCACGCCACGGACGACCAGTGCCCGCAGTTCATGGCGAAGACCGTGGCTGAGCACTGCGCACATCGAGCGCGCTGAACCGGCGAGTTGACTTCGCACACCGGGGTTGCCATGGTTGACGCCCCCCACAGATCCGGAGGCCGATATGACACATGCCATTGTACTGACGACGCCCCGCGGTCTCGCTGAGCTTTCGAGCTGACGCACGCCTGACCGGGCGGCGGACGAATCACCACACAAATCAGCCGGCTAGCTAACCACGGCGCACCGTTGCGTGCGCCTCTGTGGAGGAATCCGCTTTGCACAGTCTTTCAGAACTGGGCTTCGACGCCCTGGCAGGATCCGACCCGGGCCCCAATGTGGGGCGCGTGGCGAACGAACTCGGTGACCGCTTCGAGGTCATCACGGACAAGGACCGCTCGATGGTGAGCCTCGCCGGAGCGTTGCGCGACGACCGACCGGCGGTAGGCGACTTCGTCGAGCTCAACGAGGAGCACACGAGGATCGAACACGTGATCCCGCGTCGTACGGCGCTGGTGCGGCAAGCGGCCGGCCAGCGAACACAGGCGCAGGTCATTGCCGCAAACATCGACGTGGTGTTCGTGGTGACTTCGATGAACGACGAGTTCAACGAGAGTCGTCTGGAACGCTACATCGCTGTGGCCTGGGAGTCCGGTGCGACGCCGGTCGTCGTGTTGAACAAGGCCGACCTCGCCGATGACCCGGACGCGTTCCTCGACCGCGCGAAGCGGGTGGCGTTGGGGGTCGACGTCATTGCGCTGACCGCGGTCAATGATGGCGGGGCCACCGCGATCATGGGTTATCTGCAGGCCGGAAAGACCTACGTGCTCGTGGGATCGTCAGGCGTCGGTAAGTCGACGATCGTGAACGCGATCATCGGCGAGGCCGTGCAAGACACGGGTGGGATTCGGGAAGATGACGATGAGGGTCGGCACACCACGACGAGGCGCGACTTGATCGTGCTCTCGGAGGGACGCGGCATCTTGATCGACACCCCGGGCATGCGTGAACTGCAGCTGTGGGATGCTGAGGAGGGTATCGCGGCTGCGTTCGAGGACATCGAACGTCTCGCCGCGGCCTGTCGTTTTCGCGACTGCCACCACGACGGCGAGCCGGGATGCGCGATCGCACAGGCGCTGCAGAGCGGGGACCTCGACGCGCGGCGGCTCGCGAACTATCAGAAGCTGCAACGCGAGGCCGCGTTTCACGAACGCAAGCGCAGCAGCGCGGCGGTGCGCGCGGAGAGCCGTCGGTGGGCCAAGATGGTGAAGGCCGCGACGCGCAAGGAGGGGCAATGATTGACCGATTTCGATGCGAAGCGCGCCAGAATCGTGTAGGGAAAGACCCGTAGTCTGGGGAGCAGCACCATGACGCGTGATGAGTTACTGGGGGCAACCGCGGGGTCGCCCGTCAAGTTGGGTCGCTACGACGTGCACGGCCTGTTGGAGGCCGGCGGGATGGGCACGGTCTATGCCGCGGTCGATCGGGAGCACGGCACACCGGTCGCGCTCAAGACTCTGGATCACCTCGGCGCGCACCACATCCTGCGGTTCAAGAACGAGTTTCGGGCTGCGGCAGACCTCGCCCATCCCAATCTCGTGGCGCTGTACGAGCTGAGCCGGGAAGGGGACCTGTGGTACTTCACGATGGAGCGTATCGAGGGCGTGGACTTCATCCGCTGGCTCCGCTCCGCGTCCGGCGCGTTGCGGGACTCCACCGTCCAACGTGCTCGTTCGAGCGCCCCGACGCTGCCCGACGCCCACCTGTCTCAGATGCCGCGCGAGCCGCTCGTCGCGCAGCCGGTGTCGGCGCCGGATTCGACCGCGCGGCTGCGTGAGGCGTTGATCCAGCTGGCGCGTGGGGTTAACGCCCTGCATGCAGCGGGCCTGCTTCACCTCGACATCAAACCCAACAACGTACTGGTCGAGAACACCGGCCGCGTGGTGCTGCTCGACTTCGGGCTCACGCGGCCGATTCGCGATGTCGAGTCGTCGGCGGAGCTGATCGTCGCGGGTACGCCGTCGAGCATGGCGCCGGAGCAGTTTAGCGGGACGGGGATTGGGCCGCCCACGGATTGGTATGCGGTGGGGCTGATGCTGTACCGAGCCCTGACGGGGACCAACGCCTTCGAGGCCGAAGGTGTCGCAGCGACGCCGTTTGTGAAGGGGAACTTCTCGCCGACACCCCCGTCGGAGCTGTTGCCGGAGCTGCCCGATGACCTGTCGAGGCTGGCGGTGGATCTTCTGGCGTCCGACCCATCGCGCCGGCCGACCGGCGAGGAAGTGCTGTCGCGGCTGGAGGCTGCCACGCCTGCACCTGGCGTGGGGAGCCTGGGCGACGAGCCCACGCGTCTGGTCGGCCGTGACTCGGAGCGCCGGGAGCTGGCCGCAGCGCTAGACCTGGCGCTGGGCGGAGCGGCCGTGGTGGCCGAGGTGAGTGGATCTTCCGGGGTGGGAAAGTCGGCGCTGTTGGACGACCTGTTCGTGGAGCTCGATCTGGATCGCGCGTTGGTGCTACGCGGCCGGTGCTACGAGCGTGAGAGCGTACCGTACAAGGCCTTCGACGGGATGCTCGACGTGCTCGCCGGACAGCTCGCGAAGCAGGAGTTCGACCCGCGCCAGCTCCCGCGGTGGGCCACGGAACTGGCGCTGGCGTTCCCCGTGTTGGGGCGCGTTCGCCCGTTCGCGCGTCACGTCGCGAACTCGCGGCCGGATACCGATTCCGTGGTTGAGTTGCGTCGGCGCGCTGTCGAGGCCCTTCGCGAGCTGTTCGAGACGCTCGCGGGCGCCAGGCCGCTGATCGTTTCGGTCGACGACGCCCAGTGGGTCGACGTCGACAGCGCGCGGCTACTGGCGCGCTTGCTCGCGCCGCCGCTGCCGCCGCGGTTCTTGCTGGTGCTCAGCTACCGGCCCGAGGAGCTTCGCGCCAACGGGGCTGCGGAGCCGTTTCGGACCGCCGTCGACCGGCTGCACGACCGTGACGACGTGCAACACATGCGCGTGGATGTCGGGCCGCTGAGCGTCGAGGACGCGCAGGCCCTGGCGTCGGTTCGGCTCGGCACCGTCGGTGACGAAGAACTCGCGTCGACCATCGCGACCGAGTCCGAGGGACTCCCGTACTTTGTCGAAGCGCTGGCGCGGTTCGCCACGGAGAGTCAGACGTCCGATGGGCGCAGTGAGGTCGAACTCAGCGATGTGCTGGCGCGCCGCGTGGAGGCGCTGGAGCCCGCGCAGCGCCGGTTGGTCGAGACGCTCGCCGTGGCGGACAGCCCGATTCCGCTCTCGGTCGCTTTTCGGGTCGCGGAGCTCGAGGGTGAGGGCGTCATGCGCGCGCTCTGGTCGCTGCAGTCCGGCCACTTTGTGCGCAGTACGGGGCGGGCCTCGGACGACCTGGTGGAGTTGTGCCACGACCGGATGCGCGAATCGGTGACCACTCGGCTGGGGCCCCGGAGGCTCAGCAGCCTGCACGAAGAGCTCGGTGAGACGCTCGCGCCGACCGACGACCTCGAGAGTTCGCCGTGGTTGTTCGACGCCGTGCGGCACCTGAACGCGGCGGAGTCCGAGCTCGACGAGGCCCGGCGTCAGCGCGTGGTCGACCTCAACCTCGCCGCGGGTCGTCGTGCCCGGCAGGCGGTTGCGTTCCCGATCGCGCGGGCGTGTTTTGCGGCGGGGATCGAGGCGCTGTGGCCCGACGCGTGGACGTCGCATTATGCGACGACCCTGGCCTTGCACACCGGCGCGGCCGAGGCGTCGTATCTGACCGCAGCGTGGGACGAGGCGGCCACATCGGTGGCTGAGATCAAGGCGCACGCCAGGGACGTCCTGGACCAGATGCCGGCCTGGACGGTCCAGATCGACACCTGCATCGCGCACCTCGACTACGATGGTGCGGTCGAGGCGGGCCTCGCCGCACTGCATCTGTTGGGGGTCGACCTGCCGAGTCACCCGGCTGCGGCGGACGTCGGCGACGCGATCGGCGGGACCATCGCGGCGCTGAACGCGATCGGACCGGATCGGTTCCGCGAACTCGCCATCGCGGAGGACCCCCACGTGCAGGCGGCGGCGCGTATTCTGACGCGACTCGGTTCGGCGGCGTACTTCGGGCGGCCGCTGTTGTTCGTGATCATCGCGACGACGTTGGTGAACTCGGCGATCGAAGACGGACTCGCGCCGTCGACCCCGTATGCGTTGTCCGTGTTTGGGATCGTGCTGAATTCGATCGAGCAATTCGAGCTCGCGTGCACGTGGGCGCAGGTCGCTTTGGGGCTGAACGACCGATTTCGCGATCGGAGCCTCAACGTTCGCACGCGGCACTGCGCGAACAACCTCGTGTGTAATCTACTCGCGCCGCTGGACTCCACGTTGGCGGAGACGCTTGCGATCTGGGAGGACGGCAAAGCGATGGGAGACGTCGAGTACGCGGCGTACTCGGCCCACGCCTACGTGCACAACGGCCTGTACGCAGGGTGGCCGCTGGACGAGCTGTGGGCGGTTTCGCAGAAGGCGAGCGCGTTCATGAAGAGCTACGAGCAGATCAACGCGCTGCACCTCCACCTGCCGTTCGAACAAGCCGTCCGTTGTTTCACGGGGCGAGCGCAGGACCCTGCGAGCCTGAACGGACCGGGGTTCGACGAAGACGAGGTGTTGGCCGTGGCGGCCGAACTCGGAGCACGCAGTGCGATCTGTCTATACCGACTTGTGATGGGGGTGGTGCGCTACCACTTCAGCACTCCGGAGGACGCCAGCGAATCACTGGAGATCGCGCGGATGCACATCGACGGGGCGCCATCGACCTGGCATGTGCCGATCCTGCGCCAGTACGCGGCGCTGGCGATCTTCGGTCTCGCACACGCCGACGACGACTTGTTGCGGCTCGCCAGCGACGACATCGCCAAGTTCGAGGCGTTGGCGCAGCTCAGTCCGTCGAACTATGAACACCGTGTCGCCCTGTTGTCGGGCGCCCGAGCGCGTCATAGCGGGGATCTGGATGCGGCGGTGAGGTACTTCGACGATGCCGTGTCTCTGGCCGACGCGGGTGGTTGGACAAAAGATGTCGCCCTCGCGCACGAACTCGCTGCGGCGGCCGAACGCGAGCGCGGCGACCGCGACGCCGCCGACCGACGCGCGCAGGCGGCGTGGGCCACCTACGCCCGGTGGGGCGCGGTGGCGAAGCTGCCGCCGGGCTACTCGACATGATCGAGCCCCGTCTGTAGATCGTTCCCACGCCACGCGGGCTCGCGCGAATCGCCAGCAACATCCACGAGGGACGTGTATGCTGTAGGGGGATCCGGCTGAGGCGCTCGATGTCGAGACATCGTTCATCCACGGCCGCGTGAACTGTCGCTCCAGCGCGTGCCGGCCGCGCCTTTCAGGAAGATGAATGGAAGCTGACTCGATAAGCCGCATGAACGTACTGCCGGACGCGCGCGACCCCTGGTCGGCGATGACGCACCTCATCGGCGTGGTCGCGTCCGCGATCGGGCTGTGGTTTCTGATCGTCGCGGCGGGTTCGGACCCGATTCGTCTCATCGGCGCGCTGTGCTTCGGGCTGTCGCTGATCGCGCTGTTCTCCGCCTCGTCGGCGTACCACTACTTCGACCTCGGGCCGGTGGCGAACGGCAAGCTTCGGCGACTCGATCACGCGGCGATCTACCTGCTGATTGCGGGCACGAACGTGCCCTCGCTGCTGCAGCTCCTCTCGGGTGGGTGGCGCATCGCGATGCTGGTGCTGGTGGTGGGCCTCGCGATCGCGGGGGTGCTGTTCAAGTTGGTGTGGTTCAACCCCAGCTCCAAGGCCGGGGCGGTGCTGTATGTGGCGATGGGGTGGGTGGTCATCATCGCGATGCCCGAAATGTGGCCGGTCATCACCGCACATCAGGTCACATTGCTGATCGCGGGCGGGGTCATCTACACCCTCGGGGCCGTGATCTACGCGACGAAGTGGCCCGATCCATGGCCCAACCACTTCGGATTCCACGAAGTGTGGCATCTGTTCGTGCTCGGGGGTGCCGCGGCGCACTATTTCTATGTGTTGGACCTCATCCGCAGCCCGTACGCGCCGTTCCCCTGACTGGGTCGCGTCAACCAGGCTCCATGTCGAGGGCGACGGCGGCGGCTGCAATGTCCCGCCACGGGTCGGAGCGCTCGGCGAGCCGCTCCCGCACATTGGCGATCGTCCAGCGCTGGGGGCCGAAATCGGCCGCATCGAGTTCGTCCCATTCGACGGGAGTCGCGACGGGTGCTCCCTCGATGGGGCGCACGGCGTAGGGGGCGACGCCGGTCGAGGCGAAGCCGTTACGCATGTAATCGAGGAAGATGCGGTCGCCACGATTCGACTTCCGCTGTTCGATCGTAAAACGGTCCGGATGCTCGTCGATGAGCGCTTCGGCGATCGCGCGGGCATACGCGCGGACCCGGTCGATGTGGTGCAGGGTCTTGATCGGTGTCACGACGTGGAGTCCGCGGGAACCGGTGGTCATGACGAACGCGGGGAGTCCCCGGCTTTCCAGCGCCGCGCGCACCGCGTGGGCCCCGAATAGCACGTCGTCGAAGCTCGCCGCGCCGTGCGGGTCGAGGTCGAGGATCATGCGGTCCGGAAAGCGAATGTTCTTCGTCGGAGCGGTGAATGCGTGGAGGGTGATGCAGCCTTGGTTGGCGAGATACACCAGCGATGCCGCGTTCTGCACGACGACGAACTGGACCTCTTCGTCGTAGGTGTTCACGACGTCGAGGTGCTCGATCCACCGCGGAAACGCCTTCGGGAAGCGCTTTTGATAGAACGACGGACCCGCGATGCCTTTGACGTAGCGCAGCAGTGCCACGGGTCGGTCGCGCAAATGCGTGAGCATGACCGGCGCGACATCCCGGTAATACTCGACCAGCTCGCCTTTGGTGATGCCCGATTCCGGGAAGTAGAGCCGCTCGGGCTTCGAGATTTCGATCGTGTGCCCGTCGAGCTCGATCGTCGTCATGCGCACCTCGGCGCGGAGGGTCAGTTACACGTGAACGATGTTGTGCACACCTGACCGGCCGTACAGTCCATGTTGTCGGTACACGCCACGCAAGTCCCCGCCGGGCCGCAGCGCGGGGCCGCCGCGTTGGTGCAGTCCGAGTCGGCTGCACAGTCGTTGCAGACGTGCGTCTCGGGGTGACAGACGCGTTGCCCATTGCAGTCGGTGCTGTCGACGCACTGCACGCAGACGTCGTCGGTCGGGAAGCACGTCGCGTTCCCGGTGCAGTTGCCCGCGGCATTGCAGGCCGTCGTGCAGATGCCGGCGGTGACCAGACAGCCTTGCCCCATCGGGCAGCCGCTGTCATCGACACACGCCACACATCGCTGTGACGAGCCACAGATGCCGGTCGCACAATCCAGCGTGTCCACGCAGCCGACGCAGGCGCCGGTGGTGGTGTCGCAGATCGGCTCGACGACGTTGAGCCCATTGGAGCAATCCAGATTCGCGACACACTCGACGCACATCGACGACGTCGGGTCGCAGAGCGCGGCACTGGCCGGGCAGTCCGCGCCGGTGAGGCAACCGACGCAGCTGTTGGTCGCCGTGTCGCACAGCGGAGCGGTGGGGTCCGTGCAGTCGGTATCACCGAGGCACGCGACACACTGGGTGCCGCCATCACACACCGGCGTGGCGCCGCCGCAGCCGGTCGTCGCGGTGCAGACGACGCAGGTGTCGACGTCGCAGACGGGGGCGGACGTTGGGCAGTCCGCGTTCACCGCGCATTGCACGCACAGGTCGGCGTCGCACACCGGCCTTGCAGCCGGGCAATCGGCGCCCACCACGCACTCCACGCAGGTGCTGTTCGGGGCACAGACCGGGCTCGCCGCGGGGCAGTCCGCGGCGGCGAGGCACTCCACGCACGCGCCGGTCGCGGTGCACAGGGGCTCGCTGGCCGGGCAATCCGCCGGCGCGAGGCACTGCACGCAGTTGCCGCTCACGGTCTCGCACAGCGGCGTGTTGCCGCCACAGTCCGTATCGGCGGTGCAGAACGGGGCGCAGGTACCTGTCGCGTCACAGGCTTCGCCCGCCCCGCAGTCCGTGTTGTCCGCGCACTCCACGCAGACGCTCGCCGCGCAGATCGGCGTGCCGCCGCCGCAGTCGCCGTCGGCGAGGCACGCGACGCAGGCGTAGGTGCCGGTGTCGCACAGTGGCGTCGCGCCGCCGCAGTCGGCGTCGCCGAGGCACTCCACGCACATCAACCCACTGAGGCACACGGGGGTCGCTCCGCCGCAGCCGTTGGTCGCGTCACAGACGACACAGGCGTTCTGGTCGCAGACGGGCGTTCCGCCCGAGCAGTCCGTATCGGCGTTACACTCCACGCACGCCGCATTGACGCAGAACGGCTCGGCGTTGCTGCAGTCGGCGTCGTTGGCGCACACGACGCAGGCGTTGTTGGCGTCACAGTTGGGAGCCGCCGTCGGACAGTCGGCATCGGCGAGGCACGCGACACACTCCGCGCCACCGTTGCAGACCGGGGTGGGGGCCGCGCACCCAGCCGCGGCGGTACAGACGACGCAGGCTCCGGCGTCGCACAGCGGCGCGCCCGCGGGGCAGTTCGCGTCCTGCGCGCACTCGGCACACTGTCCGGCGGCGCAGTACGGCTGGCCGCCGGGGCAGTTCGCGTCGTCGACACAGCGCACGCAGTTGTAGGTGGCCGTGTCGCAGAACGGGCGGCCGCCCTGGCAATCGGTGTCGGCGAGGCAGTCGACGCACGCGCCGCCTGGGCCGCAGAGCGGGCGCTGGTTGGGGCAGTCGGCGTCCGCGCCACACTCCACGCAGCGGCCGTTGGCGAGATCGCAGATCGGCAGGCCCGATCCGCCGCCGCAGTCGGCGTCGGACGCGCAATTCTGCACGCAGACGTTCAGTTCGCAGACCGGCAGCGTTTGCGGACAGTCCGCGTCCGCACCGCACTCCACGCAGGCGTTCTGGTCACACACCGGCGCGCTGGCCGGGCAGGTGGTGCCGTCGACACACTCGACACAGCGCTGACCGCTGCAGATCGGGCCGTCCGCTGGGCAGTCCGTGTCGACCTCACACTGCGCGCAGACGCCGCCTGTGCACACGCCGGCGGGACAATCGGTGTCGGCGAGGCATTCGACGCAGGCGGCGTTGTTTTCGCAGAATGGCGTCGTACCAGCGCAGTTGGCATCGGTCGCGCAGACCACGCACTCGTTCGCTGCACAGACCGGGGCGGTCAGGGGGCAGTCGCCGGCGGCGAGGCACTCGACGCACTGCCCGGTGGCCTCGTTGCACACCGGCGTTGCGGCAGTGCAGGTCATCGCGCACGGGCCGGCCGTCATGTCCGGGGCGGCGTCGGGCGTCGTGTTGTTCGCCGCGTCGTCATCGAGCACGGGCATGTCGGGGGTGTTCGACATGTCGGGGACCATGACGTCCGTGTCATTGTTTTCACTGCTCGTGTTGCTGCAGCCCGCCAGGGCGGTCAGCAGAGCGAGGCTACAGAGTGCGTGAATTGCCTGACGCATGGTCCTGCTCCGTTTCGCGTTAGATCAAAGTGATTTGATTAGGCTACGGTGACTTTCAAATCCGATGCAACGATCGAACGCTCCGACCCTCAAATCTTCTGTATTCAGGGCCGGGCAGGGAGTGCGTGTGACACACTCGATGAAGGCTGCGCTGATGGCGCTGTTGTTCAGTTCCGGTTGCTGTCCGATCCCGTGGCCGACGACCGTCACCGTCACGCCGGCCGTCGCGGTGACGGTGACCGCCGAGGGCAGCGCACTGGCAGGAGCGGACGTCGTGCTCGCTCGATACGAGTACCACCCGCACTTCGCCCCGGAGCGCGGCGCGCGGAAGGCACAGGGGAGAACCGACGATCAGGGACGCTTCGCGTTCGAGCTGGTCGAGGAGACCGAGACCTCGATGCCGCTGATGATGCACGGCGTTGCCGGGTACGGTTGGCAGCTGTGCGCCGAGGCCACGGGCTATCGTGCGGCGCTCTACGGACTGCCGTGGGACCTCGCCCCGAACAGCACCATCGCGCTCGACCTGACGCCTGGCGACGGCACACCGTGCTCCGAGTTGTTGGGCCGAGACCGTCTGGACGCCGGTCTGGTGGTGCCGCCGACGCCCGTTCCACAAGACGAGCCGGTCCATGTCGCGCCCCCGTCGCCAGACGCGGGCGAGGACACGAGCATCGCGGTCGAACTTCCGCCCGCGCTCCGGGCCGCGACGCGCGTCGTCGTCTACTCGTTCGACATGTGTGAAGCCGGGGAGGGGTTCTGCGATGGGCGCGAACTGAGTTTTCCGATCGGCATCGACGGACAGGTGCGGTCGCGCGAATCCGTGATCGCGAAGCGGCCGACCACGGAGCAGTTCACGCGCCTCTGGGCGGCGCTGACGAGCCCCGCGTCGTATGGCGGCGAGGTCTCCGCGTGCTTCTTTCCGCGGCACGCCGTCGCATTCTTCGATGCCAAGGATGAGCTCGTCGGTCAGATCGCAATCTGCTTCGAGTGCAACCAGGTCGAGGCGATGCCACGGTTGGAAGGCGTTCCAGCCGTCGAAGACGCCCGTGAACACGGCGATGCGGTCATGTCGGGATTCTCGGAGGCCGGCGTGGCGGAGCTGTTGAAAATTTGCGAAGAGTTGGGACTCGGGCACTGCGAGCCCAGCGCGCCATAGGAGACAGACATGTTCGAAACCGTCGAACTCGATCGAAAGTTGCCGAAAAAGGAGTTCAAAGCCCGCGAGGAAGCGCTGCGCCAGTCGCTGCTCGAACTGCAGATGCACCTGAGGCGGCTGAAGATTCCGGTCGTCGTGGTGTTTGGCGGCGTCGACGGCGCAGGAAAGAGCGAGCTCGCGAACCTGCTGTCGGCGTGGATGGATCCGCGGTGGGTGAAGACCAACGCCTACGACACGCCGACGGACGAGGAGTCCCAGCGTCCCGAGTTCTGGCGCTACTGGCGCGACTTGCCCGGCGGGGGCGAAGTCGGGCTGTTTCTGTCGGCGTGGTACTCGGAGCCGCTGATCGAACACGCCTACGGGGGGGACGACGGCGTCTTCGCCCGGCGGCTGGCTCGCATCGCGGAGTTCGAGCGCATGCTCGCCGAAGATGGCGCGGTGGTGGTGAAGTTCTGGATGCACCTGTCCAAAGACCGCCTGAAGCGGCGTCTGGAGAAGCTGGAGTCGAACCCGCTGGACGCGTGGCGGGTGGGTGAGCGGGAGTGGAAGAATTTCGAGCGCTACGACGCGTTTCTGAACTCCGCCGAGGATCTGATCATTGGGACGAGCACCGGACGCGCACCGTGGCATCTGGTGGAGGGCAATGACCCGTCGTACCGCGCGATCAAGGTCGGCACGCTTCTCGAAGATGCGTTGACGCGACGCGTGGAGGAGCGCGGTCGCGAGACGCAGGTCATCGACGCCGCAGCGCCGCCCGACGACGCCGCGGGGAGCAGCGCGGTCCTCGGGAGCTCGGCCCTCCAGGTCCCCGCGCACGGTGGCGTGACGATCCTGACGCGGATGGACCTCTCACTGAAGCTTGGCGACGTCGAGTACAAGCGCCGGCTGAAACATGCACAGGCGCGGCTGGGTGCGCTGCATCAACGCGCCATGGTCGCCGGCCGGTCGCTGGTCTGTGTGTTCGAGGGGATGGACGCCGCGGGCAAGGGCGGCGCGATTCGTCGCATCGCGAGCGCGCTGTCCTCGAAGCACATTCGTGTCATCCCGATCGCGGCGCCGACCGACGAAGAGGCTGCGCACCACTATCTCTGGCGTTTCTGGCGTCATCTGCCGCGGGCGGGGCGCGTGACGATCTTCGATCGCAGTTGGTACGGCCGGGTGTTGGTGGAACGCGTGGAGGGCTTCGCCAGCACGGCCGAATGGCGGCGGTCCTACAACGAGATCAACCACTTCGAGTCGCACCTCGCGCATCACGGACTGGTGATCGCCAAATTCTGGCTCCAGATCTCGCAGGACGAACAACTGACGCGCTTCGAAGACCGCGCGGGCACCGCCTACAAGAGCTGGAAACTCACCGACGAGGACTGGCGGAACCGCGAGAAGTGGTCGCTCTACGAGAGCGCGGTCCACGACATGGTTGAGCGCACCAGCACTCGTCATGCGCCCTGGCACCTCATCGAGGCGCAGGACAAGAAGTGGGCGCGAGTCAAAGTGCTCGAGTCGATCTGTACGCAGCTCGAAGCGGCGGTCGGCGCGCCGGAGTTTGAGATTGGGGGCGCGGCGCAGCCGAAGAGCGCACCAAAGACAAAGTCGAAGTCGAGCGGCGCGGGGCGTGCGTCGGCGAAGAACGCGGCGGAGTAAGCTGCTCGTCCTCGTCCTCGTCCTCGTTCTCGTCCTCGTTCTCGTCCTCGTTCTCGTCCTCGTTCTCGTTCTCGTCCTCGTTCTCGTCCTCGTTCTCGTCCTCGTTCTCGTTCTCGTTCTCGTTCTCGTTCTCGTTCTCGTTCTCGTTCTCGTTCTCGTTCTCGTTCTCGTTCTCGTTCTCGTTCTCGTTCTCGTTCTCGTTCTCGTTCTCGCTCTCGTTCTCGTTCTCGTTCTCGTTCTCGTTCTCGTTCTCGTTCTCGTTCTCGTTCTCGTTCTCGTTCTCGTTTTCGCTTTCGTCCTATGGAGTTCCCTGCACGGCAAGACAGATCGGCCGACCGGTCAACCCGGCCGGCCGAGGGGCTCGCGGGCCTACTTCGCCAACTGGCGAAGCATCATGCCGACCCGGCGAAGTTTGGCCTGCTGCGCCGTCGTGTCGCGCGCGACGAGATCGAATGCGGCGCACAGCTCCGCGGCGGAGCCGAGCGCGATGCGAAAGTGGTACGCGCGGCTGCGGCCGCTGCGGCCGGAGGCTTCCGCGATGTTGAGGACGATCGACTGTCCGGCGCGCGTCGCCTGATCGCGCAAGTGTTTGTCGTCCAGCGGATGCGCCGCGAGCCAGCGGACGACGTCGGCGGCGAGCCGGTAGCAGTCGAGGCGTTCGTGCTC
>JBFIHF010000043.1:0-27652 GCA_041601915.1 Bradymonadaceae bacterium | reverse complement strand
TCGCTCCGCGGGACCCCGGCACCGCCGGCTCCCGCTCGCGCTGCGGCGCACGGCGCCGTTGGCGCCGTTGCGCCTGGCGCGCCGCCATGGCGGACCTGGGGCGCCGTGCCCGGCATCTTCGGGGATCGTCCGAGTTACCTGGCCGGAATCGGTTTCCGGTTTCGGGTGTCCGTTTTCCGGGGACGCATTGGCTCTAGCCCAGGTCCAGCAGATCGCGAAACGCCGCGAACGTGGCGTGTTGGGCGGTCGCGTGCCGGTAGGCGAGCCAGAGCGGCTGCATGACGTCGATATCTTTGATCGGGTGGGCGATGAGGTCGTCGTCGACCACGGTGTAGTCGGGCAGGATCGCGATGCCGGCTCCGTTTCGGATGAGAACCTTCAGTGTCGCGATGTGCGGTACGCGAACACGGACGTTGTCGTCGAGGCCGTGCTCGGCGAGGTAGCGACTGACGCGGCCGAAGAAGACATCGGCGGCGAGCCCCCACTCCAGCAGCGGGTGCTTGCTCAGTCGCTTCGCGTCGAACTTCGTACGCCTTGCGATGTCGGACCGCCGCGTGACGACGACGGGGCGAATCTCCCGCACGACCTCGACGTGGACGCGTTCGTCCAGCGGCAGCTCTCCGATCGATGCCACGAGATCGAGCTCCCCCGCGAGGAGCTGGCTCGCGAGGTCGGTGCTGAGACCCTGAATCATGTCGACCGACGCGTGTGGGTAGCGGACCACGAACTCGGCGACCGGTCCGCCGAGCATGTACATGCCGACGGTGCCCAGTGTGCCAACCCGCAAGCGACCCCGGGGCTCGTCTCCGACGGCCTGAGCGACGTCGACGACGCTGCGGATCCGGTCGATGATCAGCGACGCCTCGCGGTGCAGCTCACGCCCCGCGGGCGTCAGCATCAGGCGTCGTCCGACGCGCTCGAAGATCGCGATGCCGAGCTCTTCCTCGAGGCGGTGCAATCGTGCGCTGATCGCGGGCTCGGAGCGAGACAGAGCCCGCGCGGTTTCGGCCAGCGAGCCGCGGTCGACGAACGTGTGCAGGGTGTAGAGCAGGTTCAGATCGATATCGTGCATGCTTCGATTCTGTGGAAGTAAAAGCTTCAAATCAATTCAATTGAGACGAAGTTGGGGAACGGTCACGCTCGGTGTCATCGCACGCATGGAGGAGCCCTGATGAAAAGCACGATAAGCCTGATCGGATTGATACTCGTCGCTGGTTGCGCGGACACCGAGGCCGGCAGCGAATGGCCTCTGCAGGAGGACCAGGAGCCGGCTGCGGTCGATTCGCCCGCGGTAGCCCAGGGACCGACGGCCTACGACTACAGCCGCGCGTCCGCCCTGCTCCAGGGCGAGTGGACGGAGCAAAACGTCGGATGCGTGACGCAACTGCTCTGGGAGGCGTTCGCGCCCCAGGGTGAGTTCGTCACGTTTACAGAGGAGCCCGACTATGCAGACCCGGACCAGGCTCTGCAGCAGACGTTGATCGCAGACGGCGACTGGAGCATCGACGACCGCGGCGTCGTGACGTGGTCGTGGGAGCTCGACGGCCGAACCCAGACGCAGCGGCGCTCGCTGGTGCTGGTCGAGGAGCCGCTCGCGGCGGTGGCCAGCTGGGCCTCGGGCGCCGGGCAGGTGTGGCCGTCGAGCGGCTTCGCGCCGTCCACCGCGGATCTGCGGACGTTCCAAAACGTCTACCAGCGATCGACCGTGCAGCCCGATGGCACGGTGTACGAACGTGGGTCGACGGTGGACGTCGAGCTGTCGGCGGCCCCACAGGAGCTAGCCGCCGGGGCAGATTGCATCATGTCGTTGACCGCGACGCTCACCGACGGATCGACGGCGACATTCGACCACCCCTGCGAAGTGTCCGAAGGCGCCGACCCCGAGCTGCGCGTGATCCACGCCGCTGGCCACCCCGCGGACTGGTGGGGATCGTCGGAACAGTGGCGCCTCGAACTCACGGCGAGCGGTCACTACGAGTCGTACGACGGCCAGATCGCCGAGGAGCTTCGCGCGGCGACGGTGCCGGTCTTGATCTTCGACCCACGCTCACCCCACCAGCTCGTGCGCCCCAGCGACTCGGTCCTCGCTCGTCGCTAGCTCGCCCGTTTCCCGTTTCTCCTTGTTCCGCTGGTCTGCTGGTCTGCTGGTCTGCTGGTCAACTTCAAACTAAGGCCCGCGCTCAGGCCGAAGACCCACCACGCGAAGCGTCGAGGAGCCGACCTCGCGGCGTGGACCCGGCGGACCCGGCGGACCCGAAGACCGCTCGACGCTTCGCGTGGGTGCCTTCTGGTTTGAGCGCGGGCCTTAGTTTGAAGTTGACCAGCAGACCAGCAGACCAGCGGAACGGAAAGAGATCAGGGCGCGAGGAATGCGCGAAGAGGCGCCCAGTACATCTTGTGCCAGCCGGCTTCGAGGTGCTCTTGCTCGCCGTCGGGGAAGCCGACGTGCTCGAACTTGAGCATCGTGCCGTCGCTGCCGCCGCTGAACTCGAAACGGACCAATGAGTGGACTCCGGCCTCCCAGTTCCCAGCGCGCCAGACCTGCACGATCCGCTGATTCGGTACGATCTCGACGTTTCGGCCTGTGATCTTGCCGTCAAACAATGAGATTTCAGCCCCGTTCTCGGTGCTGCTCTTCGCGGGCGCGCCCGTCACCTTGGCGAACTTGTCGCTCTCGATGATCGCGGCAAACACGGCCGCCGGGGGGGCGTCGAATGTGATTTCCTGATGGATGACTCGCGACATGATGTGCTCCTTTGTGGGGCGAACGTTTAACGAAATTGTTAATTGATTATTAAACATTTATGTTAAACAATGTCAACCATGTCGAACACCGCCCCACAACTCGACGACGATCAGCTGGACCGAATCTTTGGCGCGCTCTCCGATCGCACGCGTCGCGCGCTAGTGCGGCGCTTGGCGGTGGGGCCCGCGCGCGTGACGGAGCTCGCCGAGCCGTTCGAGATTTCTCTGCCGGCGATCTCACGGCACATCAAGGTGCTCGAGGCGGCAGGGCTCGTCGAACGTGCCGTCGACGGTCGCGTGCACCAGTGTTCGCTGAACCCAGACGTGATGCGGGATGCCGAAGCGTGGCTCGAGACGCATCGCGAGTTCTGGGCGCAGTCGTTGGACCGGTTGGCGAATCTCCTGGAATCGAGGAACGAGGATGGTTGAGACCCCGCAGCTGCTGCTTCAAAGAGAGATCCGCGCCACAATTGGCGCCGTGTTCGAGGCGTGGACGCAAGCGGAGGTGCTCGCGGCGTGGTGGGGGCCGGACGGGGTCACCTGTGTGGGCGCCGAGGTCGATCTGCGCGTAGGCGGCGCCTATCGCATCGGCAATCTCGTGCCCTCCGGTGAGACGGTCTGGATCAGCGGCGAGTATCTGGAGATCGACCCTCCCCACCGGTTGGTCTTCAGTTGGCGGATGGAGGGCAGCGCCGAGCAGAGTCAGGTCACGGTGGGTTTGTCCGAGCGCGCGAACGGCACCACTCGCGTCGTGGTCGTGCATGAGCACATCGCGTCTCCGGAAGTTGCCGCCGAGCACGAGCGCGGCTGGAACGGGTGTCTCGACGGTCTGGTTCGCCACTTCCAGTAGGGATGTCCGGTCCGTCGATTTGGGGCATAGTGCAGCGATGAAGATGCTACGGATGATGAGCTGGTTGTTCGTCCTGACGTTGACCGGCTGCCCGAGCACGGCCGATGAGACGTCCGTGGTCGACGTATGCGTCAAGACCGGCGTGCAGTGTCGGATCGACGGCGCCAAGCTCGGCGTGTGCATGATGAACACCGACGGGACGTTCGACTGTGCCTCCCAACACTGAACCGGCGGCGCGCTTCGCCGCCGAGGCTCTCGTGCGGCCCCAGACGGGCTTGCTCGACGCCACGACCAGCCTTCACCACTTCGCGATCGTCAGCTACGCGGTCGATCCGGCCGTCCTCGCCGCGTTGCTTCCGGAGGGCTTCGAGCCCGAGGTCCGGCACCTCGACGACGGTCGCGCCGTGGCCTTCGTCTCCGCCGTGCCGTTCCTCGATGTCGACTTTCGCGCCCACTTTGCCCCGTTCTACAAGGTCCGGATGGGGCAGACGAACTATCGCGCCTACGTGACTCACCAGGGCCGTCGCGCGGTGTGGTTCTTCGGGACGACGCTGTCCGGGTTTTGGATCTGGGTTCCTCGGAAGCTCTGGCGGTTGCCCTGGCATCCGGCGGCGATCGCGATCGAGGCCTCCTACGCCGACGAGCGGTGCACGGACTACGAAATGACCGCGGTCAGTGAATGGGGTGCGGCGCAGCTGTCGATGACGGGCACGAATCGCGCGATGGGCCGGTTGGATGGGTTCGCAGATGAAGAAGACACCGCGGTCGTCTTGACCCATCCGCTCGCGGGGTTCTACCAGCGCCTCGACGGCTCGCTGGGATCGTACTCGGTGTGGCACGACCGGTTGGAATTGCGGCACGCCGAGGTGTCCACGGCTCGATTTGAGGTCTTTGAGCGACTCGGCCTGATCGACGCCGACACCCGGCCTCATTCTGCCCTGGTGCAGCAGGAGACGGAGTTCACGATCTTTCTGCCACCCACGCGCGTACACACGGCGTCGCCCTGATCACGGCACCGCGAGCACTGCGTACATCACGCCGTTCTCGGCGGCGCGTTTACGCAGGTCGATCGTCGCGGTGACCGTGATCACACTCAGCGGCTCGCCGCCCCGCAGCGCGTCCAGTTCTGCGGTCGCTGGCTCCACGAACGTCCGCGTCCACCCGCCGTACGCGAACACCTCGTAGGGCGGACATTCGCATGGCGCGGGGTTGTACCGGACCTGCAACGTGGCCGGCCCGACGGCGTTCGACGCGTCGTAGCCGCGCGTCAAACCCTGGTGCACGCGCTGGGTCGCAAGGTCATGCGGAGTCGCGCCGCTTCGACACGCGGCGAGGCAGAGCGCGGCCAGCAGTACCCACTTCAACGGCGCTCCTCCAGCGCGGCGCCCGCGAAGCGATTGCGAACCTCAGTGGTGAAACCCGCGTCGCCCTCGTTGAGAATGAGCGGCGGCAACACGCTGAGCTGCAAGGCGCCACCGCGACGAAACACCCACTCCATCAGGTAGGCATCGCGATCGGGCTTGGCGTGGATGAAGCGCGCGGTGCTGGGCGAGAAGTCGGTCTTGCGCACCTCGAGCATCAGATCGGAGAGGCGCAACGGCGGCAACACGACTTTGAGAAACCCGCGCGGCTTCAGCACATACTGAGCGGCGACGACGAAGTCGCGCAGCGTTCCGAGCAACTCCTGGTGCGCCCCGGCGCGTTCGCGGTCCGGGCTCACGCGCCCTTGCCCCACCCGGTAGTACGGTGGATTCATCAGGACCAGATCGGCGGAGTGGGCCGTCAGCAGCAGCTGGTGTTGCCGCACGTCGCCTCGGACCGCCGACATCTGTTTCTGCACGTCGTTTTCGGCGATGTTCGTCTGGAGCAGCTCGAACAAGCTCGGCTGCACTTCGAGCGCCTCGACCGTCACGTCGGGTCGGCGCTTGGCGACCATGAGCCCGACCGCACCGGTGCCCGCGCCGAGATCGACGACCCGGCCTTGGAACGGGAGTTCGGGGATGTCCGTCGCGAGCAACACGGCGTCCAATCCGAATCGGTACCCGTTCTCCGACTGCTGGATTACGAGTGCGCCGTCGGAGATGACGTCGCGGGTCAGTGCCATCTTACGTCTCGGTGGCTCGCAGCTCGATGGCCGTCGCGGTGAATTCCCACACTTTCTGGGGTCCTTCGACCTTCTTCGCGGCCTCTCCGGCCTCGGCGGCGTCGTCGGCGTAGTGCTGCGCTTCGTCCTGGGGGATTTCGCGATGGCTGAGAGTGCCCTCGGCGACCACGGCCGCCGACTCGGAGTTCTTGGGCACGAAGAACGAGTAGTCCTTCATTTTCACCCGCACCGCGTGATCGACACCTTCGCCGGACATCGTGAACCAGCAGCCCTTCTTCTTGCAGACGGACTGGACCTCGGCCTCCACTTTGACGGTCGTCGGCGCCTCCCCCGCATCAGCAATCGCCTTGGCGAGCGCGATCGGGGGCTCGATGACCGTAAATTTCGCGCCGTAGAATCCCTGCTCGCCGGGCTTGAGGTCGCCCGGCATCGCCGCCGCGGCGGCCTTGTGATCGCCATGGTGGTCGCCATGCGGAGCGGACTCCGCCTGCGCTTCAGGCTCGGCCTGCACGGCCGGTGCCGTCGTCTGTGCGGCTTCGGGGGTCGGGGCGGACGGCTTGTCGCACGCGCCAAGCGCCGCGACAGCAACAAGAATCAGAAAGGATCGTTTCATAGGAAAACCTCAGGGTGCCAACCGCGCTCAACTTGGCGCTCAGGCTGCACATTGTCAACGTTGCGCCGTTACTTGGGGGCCGCAGCCTTGGGAGCCGCTTCGGGCTCGGCGGCCTTCGGGTCGTCGGCGGGGGCCTCGGCGTCCGCGCCATCTTTGGCGTCGGGCTTCGGATCGGCGGCCTTCTTGTCGCCGTCCTTCTTGTCGCCGGGCTTCTTATCGCCGGGCTTTGGGGCCGCTTCCGGCGCCGCGGGCTGCTCGACGACCGTGATGGTCGGCGTGTCGCCGCCAAAACCGTCTTCACCACCAAATCCATCCTGGACGGGCTCGTCGGCGGCCGATGACGGCGCGAGGATCGGTTCACCTTTACGCGCCGGCGGAGCGGGCGGGATGTTGTCGGGGATCACGATCGATGAGCACCCCGAGAGGAGCGCGACAGCAGCGATACCGAGGAGCATTTTCATAGCGATTCCGGGCCGAGACGGCGAGCAGTGTACACCGCGAACCCGCCCGACGGCCAATGTCGCGCGCAAAAGGCGCCGACCCGCAGGTCGGCGCCCGGTTACGCGGCGAGCAGGCGCCACGGCTCTTGAAGGAACCGCCAGGTCACCACGATGCTCATCGCGATGATCTGCACCGTGAGCGCGATCCAGGCGCCGTAGACACCCAGCTCGAGCACGCCGCCGAGCAAGATCGACAGCGGCACGAGCAACAACCAGGTGCCGCCGATGCTCACCCACATCGTGAAGCGGGTGTCGCCGACCCCGTTCAGGGCGCCCGATGCGGTCATCTCGACAGCATCGAACACCTGGAACAGCGCCGCGATGAGCAGCAGCTCCGACGCCAGCACGATGACCTCCGGATCCGAGGTGAAGATCATCACGAACCACGACGGCACCGTCCAGAACGCGATGCCCATCACGGTCATCGTCACGACGGACAGGGTCAGCGCGCTGTAGAACGACCGGCGAAGGCCATCGAACGAACGCGCGCCGAGGTACTGCCCGGCGAGCACCGTCGCCGCCTCACCGAGTCCATGCCCGGGGAGGAAGCTGATGCTGATGACCTTGAACGCGATCTGATTCGCCGCAAGCTGCGCCTCGCCCATCCGAGCGATCACGGCGGTGAACACCGTGAAGCCCGCGACGTGCACCGCGAACTTGATCCCGATCGGTACACCGACCCGCAGCATCTGGAGGGCCAGATTCAGGTCGGGCACCGGGTCGACACCCACGCGACGCAGGAACACGGCGGACAGATAGGCCATGCCAACGCCCGACGCGATCACGGTCGCCCACGCCGCCCCGGCAATCCCCAGCGCCGGAATCGGTCCCCAGCCGAAGACGAGCAACACGTTCAGCGCGATGTTCAGCGCGTTGACCACGAGGTTCATCTTCATCGGGGTCCGCGTGTCACCGCTGCCCTGGAAGTAGTCCGACAGCGCGATCGCGACGTACCACATCGGTGCGGCGAGCAGCCGCACCGCGAAGTACTCCCGCGCCGCCGCCTGCACGTGGGCCGGTCCGCCCATCAGCTCGAAGATCCACGCGTCGAACGCGCCGAGCACGATCACGGCGAGCCCGAACGGCACGGCGACGAACACGCCCTGCCAGCCGACCCGATCGGCCTTGTGCGGGTCCCCGGCCCCGGTGGCTTGCGACACGAGGACCTTGACCCCGTGCAGGGTGCCGAGGAAGAGGCTGTTGATGAGGAAGACCGCCGTCGTGGCGAGGCCCACCGCGGCGAGCTCGGTGACGCCGAGCCACCCCACGACCAGCGTGTCCGCGACCCCCATCGCGGTGTACGACAGCATGCTCACCACGATCGGCCACGCGATATGCGCGACTTCTCGGACCGAGCCCGGTCTTTCGATGTGTCCAACGTTGCGCGACTCCATGACGTGCTCCTTGGTCCCGAGGGACGGTTGGGGCCAGGGTTGGGGGACCCTGTGGCTTGGAGCGGAGTCGCGTGCGCACCAAAAAACCGCAGGGTCCCAAAGGGCCACTGCGGTTCGGTTGCGTCTACCTATGTCAGACGATTATCCCGCAGCTCCTCGAGGGCATGGCACTTGGCCGAAGGGCGTGCATGAGCCCGTCGGTGCGTACATGCCAATGGCGTTGAGATTCGCTTTCATCGAGGTGCTCCAGGGGGTTCATCGTTCGTCTGTTCTCAGACCTAACCCAATCGGATCGGCCGGTCAAACATGCACAAGAAATGAAAAAGGCGCCCCAGGCGGGCGCCTCGTTGCTGCGAACCGCATCGCGTTAGCGATCGTTCTCGCCGACGACGGGACGGTCGCCGCCCTCGTTGAAGTACGGGAACGCGCCCAGATCCACGAAGGTCTCCGAGGAGTCCCACTGCCAGATGATCGGATTTACCGGCCGGCCGAGCATCACGTAGAAGCGCTGCGCGCCGTCGGGGACGTTGACTTCACTCTCAATCGGAGCGCCGTCGCCGTGCGAGCCCAGCGCGTCGTTGCCGCGGGGGCCGAAGATGATGTCCTGACCGCCGTTGCGAATGCGGAAGCGCATGTCGCAGAAGAAGTCGTCCCCGCCGCCGAGCGAGCCGAACGACTGCGTGGTGTCGCTCTGGCCCGGTTGCAGCAGGGGCGTCTGGTCAATGATCGGCTTGTTGCATTCCTCGATCGCCTGCGCATCCACATCGATGTCCGCCCAGGTCAGGACCGGCGGACAATCCACCTCAGCACCGGGGAACACCGGCGTCATGGCGTCCTCGGGGGCGCGGATCGACAGCGCGGCTTGAATGCACTCGGTGTACTCCAAGGAGTCGCGCACCGTCGGGAACGCGCCGGTGGTCTGGATCCGGACGCGGTCGTCCGCGCTCGGCAGGCCCCAGCGCAGCTTACACAGCCCGTTTTCGCCGTCACACGCGAGCAAGAACCACGGGTCGTCTTGGACGGCTTGGAGCACCGCCGGACGTTGCAGATTGGTGTGCGTGGGGTCGTCGACGGGCAGCGCGCCGCATTCGGAGATGAACGGCGTCTGTGCTTCGTTTCCGAACCCGGCCTCGGAGATGTCTTCGCTGAAGATCTCGGGGGTGATCGAGAACTCGCCGAGGCTCAGATACTGGTTATCCACGGCGAGGCCGTTGACCATCGTCAACTGGCAGTCCGAAGAAATCGACTGCACGTGACGAAGCAGCGTGGTGTCCACCGATGCCGTGCCGGAGCGGCGCGTCAGCACGACGGTTCCCGTCTCGTGCGGGTACATCGCGAAGACTTCCTTGGTGATGTCCGCCGGTTCCGGCATGTTTTCGAGTCGCACCGAGAATTCGCTGCCGAACTGCCGTTCCACGCGCACCGGCAAGCAGTCGACGGCGTCGGGTCCGCAGCTGGTGTTGTTCGCGCCGTAGCGCTCGCCGAACGGGACGCCGTTCACGAGCTGTCCACGATTCGAGTTGACCGACATCGAGCCGGAGCCGGGGTATCCGTGGATGAAGTACAGGAATACAGCCTCCTCACCACCTTCACCACCACACGCAGCGGCCGTCATGGCCAAACAGGCGACGGCGGCAAGGCCGCGGACTCGTCGGTTGATTCGCATCGCATCCTCGATGAACGACAAAAGCTAAATGACAGGTCCCTCAAAGTACTCCGGGGACGCCAAGAGTGTCAATTAGGGAGGGCTGCGGGGCGCGCAAACAAAAAGCCGAGCCCCTTGAGAGGGCTCGGCTGAGTGCTACGGGGTGGACGGGACTCGAACCCGCGACCTCCGGCGTGACAGGCCGGCATTCTAACCAACTGAACTACCACCCCTTTCGGGCTTCCGCGTGCCGCGGATTTGCTGCTCATCGCAGCGAGGGAGGTTTTTATCTCAAACACTCCATGGGCGCAACAGGATTTGAACCTGTGACCCGCTGCTTGTAAGGCAGCTGCTCTCCCGCTGAGCTATGCGCCCGTCGTTGGCGGAAGATAAGAGATGCCGCCGAGCGCTGTCAACCTGACGTCGCCTTCATTTTAGTCCCCGGTCAGCTGGCGACGTCGGGGGCCTTGCGTCGCTCGCGCCACGACTCGACGGTGTTGTACAGGATCGGGATGATCACCAGGGAGATCGCGCTGGATGTGAACATCCCACCGATGACGACCCGCGCGAGCGGGGCTTGCGCCTCGCCGCCCTCGGCAAACCCGATCGCGACGGGCAGCAGCGCCAACATCGTCGTCGCGGTCGTCATCAGGATCGGTCGCAGGCGCCGGCGAGCGGCCAGCGAGACGGCATCTCGCACCGCCATGTGGTGTTCGCGGCGCAACAGATTGATGTAGTCGATCAGCACGATCGCGTTGTTCACCACGATCCCGATCAAGACGACGCACCCCATGACGGACTGGATGTTCAGGGTCGTGTCCGTGATCAGCAGCGCCGCGATCGCACCGACGGCGGCGAACGGGATCGCGAACATGATCAAGAACGGGTGCAGGAAGCTCTCGAATTGTGCGGCCATCACCATGTAGACGAGCAGCATCGCGAGCACGATCCCGATCATCAGCGCCTCGAACGTCTTCTTCTGCTCCTCCTCTTCGCCGGTGACGATGACGCTGAAGTCGTCGGGCACATTGTCGATACGCTGAATCTGGGCCCGAAGATCGTCGGCCACCGACCCGAGGTCGCTGGTCCCGTCGAGATCGCCGGAGATCTTGACCACGCGGCTCTGATTGAGCCGCTCGATCGTGAGCGGACCCTCGGTCTCCTCGATCGCGACCACGTTGCGAAGCGGGGTCGTCCCGACGTCGCTGATCACGATCGGGAGGTCGAGCAGCGACTCGATGCCGATCGTTTGCTCATCGGGTAGTTTCACGACGACGTTGAACTCGTCGCCGCGCTCGCGCAGCACCGTGGCGCGCGTGCCCTGCAGCATCGTCTGAATCTGGCGCGCCACGATGTCGTAGGACAGTCCGAGGGCGGCGATCTTGTCGCGATCGGGCACCACGCGCAGCTCGCGAGCGCCTTCCTGGCGACTGATCCGGGCCCCCGTCACGCCGCCGGTGTCGTCCATGAGCTGCTTGACCGATTCGGACAGGCGCTGTGAGGTCGTGAGGTCGTACCCGCGCACCTGAACCTCGAGTCGTTCTCCACCGCCGCGCAGCATGCGGAGGATCCAGAGTCCGCCCCCGGCACGAACCCGGAGATCGGCGCCCGGAATGATGCCGTTGAGATGCGGCCGCAGCGCGTTGGCGAGGTCCTCGCTGGTCTCGGTCCGCTGCGAGGGTCCGACCACGTTGACCGTGATCCGGGCCGATTCTCCCCCGCTGGTCGACCAGAACCCCGGGGTTCCCACCACCGTTTGCATGCTCGTGGCGTGCGGCAAGTGTGCGACGATCAGCGATTCGATCTGTCGGACCGCGGCATCGGTGACTTCGATGCGCGTCCCGACCGGCAGCTCGACGTCGATGCTGACTTCGCTCTCGTCGCCCTCCGGCATCAGCTCCGTGCCGAGCCACGGCGCCATCGAAAGCGCGCCGCCCAGGATCCCGATCGCGACCCCCATCGTGATGATCGGGTGGCGCAGGCAGCGATCGACGAACCAGCCGTATCCGCGGTCCAGGGCACCCAGAATCACGCCGATTCCGGTGTCCTCGCTCGGTTGGGCGCCGGGTTTGAGGAACCGAGAGCTCAGCACCGGGATGAGCGTCAGCGCCACGAGCAGCGAGCAGATCAGGGCGAAGCTCACCACGAACGCCATCTGACTGAAGAAGATCGACGCGAGCCCGGACAGAAAGATGACGGGGACGAACACCACCAGGGTCGTCGTCGTCGACGCCACGATCGCGCCGGCGACCTCTCGCGAACCTTCGATCGCGGCCTCCCGCGGGCTGAGGCCTTCTTCGTACTTCCGGAAGATGTTCTCGAGGATCACGATCGCGTTGTCGACGAGCATCCCGATGCCTAGCGCGACCCCGCCGAAGCTGATCAGGTTCAGCGTCACGTCGAAGTAGTACATCAGCGTGAAGATACCGATGACGCTGATCGGAATCCCGGTGGCGACGATCAACGTGGACCGCAGACTCCGCAGGAAGAACAACAGCACAAACACCGCGAGCAACGCCCCGAGCAGCACGGAGTCCTGGACGTTGGAGATCGACTTCTCGATGTACTCGGAGGTGTCCGTGATCACCTGCAGCTGCGCCCGACCGGCGTAGTCGCGATTGATCTTGTCGAACTCGTCGCGCGCGCGCTGGGCGACCTCGACCGTGTTGGCCCCCGACTGCTTGCTCACGCTGAGCCGGATCCCGGGCTGCCCATTGATGTAGACCATGTTCGATGGCTTCTCGAACGTGTCCAGAATCGTGCAGACCTCACGCAGCAGGATCGGGGTTTGACGTCCATCGAGCTCCCGCCGCGTCGTGACGACGATCGACTGAAAGTCCTCGATCGATGCGGACTCGCCGAGGGTACGCACGAGCACGTTCGAGTCGTGCATCTGGATCTGGCCGGCGGGTACGTTGCGGTTTCCGTCCCGCAGCGCTTGAACGACCTGGAGTGGACTGATCGCGAGCGCTCGCAGGCGGTCGGGATCGAGGCGCACGTGGATCTCGCGCTTGAGTCCGCCGCGAACTTCCACCGCCGCGATACCGTCGACGCGCTCGAGGCGCGGGATCAGCTCGCGCTCTGCGAGCTGGCGCAACGCGGGCTCGTCCATTTCTCCGGACATGCCGGCGTACAGGATCGGAAAGCTGCCGAGGTTGAACTTGTAGACGATCGGGTTGTCGACGTCCTCGGGCAGCGTGGACTTGATGCGTTCGACCACGGCGCGCACATCGTTCATCGACGTGTCGAGATCGGTGCCCCAGACGAAACGCAGCGCGACGCGGCTTCGACCCTCGGTCGAGAAACTTTCGATGCGGTCGATGCCCTCGATCGTGGCCAGCGACTGCTCGATCGGCCGCGTGATGATCGTCTCGATCTCCTCGGGACCCGCGCCTTCGTAGACCGTCACGACGGAGATGCTCGGGAAGTCGATCTCGGGCAGCAGGTCGACCTTGAGGCGCGTGAACGACACGGCGCCCAGAATCATGATGCCGAGGAAGACCATCGCGGTCAGGACGGGGCGCGTGACCGCGCGTTCGGAGAGCGTCATGGCGCGACCTCTTCGCCCCTGGGGGCTGGGGCGTCCTTCTGCTGGTTGATCAGCGTGACCTCGCTGCCCGGGCGCAGCTTCTCGGCCCCGCGCAGCACGACCTGCGAGTCCACGTCGAGTCCCTCAACGACCTCCGTCTTCTGACGTCCACGCAGCCCGGTCATGATCGTCTGCTTGTCGGCCTTGCCGTCTCGGACGACCCACACATAGCGCGACGCATCGCTGGACTTGAGAATCGCCTGGTTGTCGATGACCAGCGCGCCCGGTCGGTTGCCGAGCTCGAGCTTCGCGCGCGCATACATGCCAGGTTTGACCTCGTCCCAGCTCTCGCCGTCGGGGCGCACGACGTCGACCCGCAGCGTGCGGGTCGCGGGGTCGACCGCGGGCGCGACGCGGCCCACGGTCCCCGTGATCGATTGGCCGCCGAGCGCATCCACACGCATTTGGACCGCCATTCCGGTCTTCACGAGACCGGACTCCGTCTCCGGAATGCGCAAGCGCAGGTAGATCTCCTGCGCGTCGACGACGCGGAACATCGGTTGGCCCGGCGAGACGTGGGCCCCGACGTCGACGTAGCGTTCGGCCACGATGCCGGTGAACGGCGCCTTGACGCGCGTGTCGCTCAAGCTGTCGCGCGCCCCCGTCAGGCGCGCCTGGTTCTGGTCGACTGTCGCTCGCCCGATGGCGAGTCGCTGGTCGGCGGCCCGAATCCGCGATTCGAGGTCCTCGATCTCGCGTTCGGTGACGAGCTTCCGGGCCAACAGGGGCTTCTTGCGGTCGAGCTCGGCGTGCATGTTCGCGAGGTTGACGCGGGCTTCTTCGAGGCTCGCCTCACTCAGATTCACGGACGCCCGCAGTTCCTTGACGCGCGCGGCGTAGGTGACGGGGTCCACGACGGCGAGCGTCTGCTCCTTGGTCACCGGGTCGCCGAGGCGCACGTTGACCTCTTTGACGCGGCCCGCGACCTCGCTGGAGAGCTCCGCCATCCCGTCGCTGACGAACTCGCCCGGGTAGTCCCCGAAGACGACGAAATCCTCCACCGTCGGATGGACGACCTCCACGGTGACCGACTTCGTCATGTTCCCCCAACCACCACCGCCGGGCTTTTTCTGGTCGCCCCCGGGCTTCTCACAGGAGAGGCAAAACACCACGACAACGACTAACCATGCGCTCATTCTCGACATCGGCACCTCCGCCAATGGTCTGTACCACGGCTTACGGTTAGCAACCGGAATCGGGATGCGCAAACATTGAATCCGTGGGCCCGGGCGGGCCACACGGATTCGTTGCACTGTGGAGGTGTTCGGAGGGGCCGTGCGAGGCGATCAGTTCGCGTTGATCAGGACCTGATAGCACGAGTCGTCGTCGCACAGGCCCTCGCCGCAGCTCTTGAAGGTCTCGATCGAGTCGGCGGTCGCCGTGGCGCACAGGCCGCGGCAGTCGCTGAGCCCCTGGGCGTCGAGGCAGTCGAAGAACTCGAGGTTGTCGCAGGTGTCCCGGCAACCGGCGACGTCGGCGGTCGGTCCGGTCTGCTCGACGCCGAGGATGTCCAGGCACGACGCATCGCAGATGTCCGCGCTGGCACAGGCCGAGAAGTTGTTTCGCGTCGTGTCGTCCGCAGACCCACACGCGGTGCGGCACGCGGTCTGCTCGCTGGAGCTCGCGCAATCGAAGAACGCCAGCGAGTCGCAGCCGGACAGACAGGCACCCTCGGCGCCGTTCCCGCTGTTCGTCGTGGACGAGCCGCCGGTGCACTCCGCCGGGAAGTCGCAGCCATTCCGCACGGAGTTGCAGTAGGTCGCGGCGAAGCTGAACTCCGAGTCCGCGCACAACGGGCTGCAGTCCGCCTCGATGCACATGTCGGCGGCCATCGCGGCACACGCGGTTTGGCAGCTCGACGCCGGTGCGACGGGGTCCCGGCCGGTGTCCACGCGCTCGTCGGGCTCGATGTCGGCCGACCGTCCCTGGATGTTGGTGCTGCACTCGATGTCGCAGAAGTCCGCGCCGCGCACGCAGCCCACGAACTTGTTGATATCGTCCGACGAAGCGGCCGAGCAGTCGTCGTAGCAGCCGGCCTGCAGCGACGCGTCGTAACAATCGAAGAATCGCTGCGTGTCGCACGAGTCCTGGCACCCGCCGACCTCCGCCTTGCTCGCGAGATTCTTGCCACCCCCACCGCCGCCGTCACACGCGGCGACAAGTCCGAGAGCGAGCACGCACGCGCCCGCAAGGGCGCCCATCCATTGGTTCTTCACAAATTGGCCTACTGAATGAGTGTTTTGGTGGTCGGACTATCGGCCAGAGGTCCCCGCGATGTCAACGGCCGACAGAATCGCCGCCGCGGGTCGTCGGAAATGTTGTGGGTTGGGTCACTTGTTCTTGGTCTGCGGCCTGAATCAGTTGGATTTCGTCCGCGAACACGCTTCAAAGACGGAGGTCTCGTGGCCACGAAAGCAGAACCGACAGACACGGACATGTTGATGTCGAATGATCCTCTCATGGAAGAGTTCGAACGAGGCCAGCGCCCGGCTCACATCAAGGCTGTCATCGCTCTGATGGGACTCGCCGCTGTGATCCTCGTGTTGCTCATCGCGTTCGCCAAGATGGTGATCGTCTAAGCGCTCAACGCCCGCGCCCCGCCGCGCGGGCGTTGTCATCGGTTCCATTGCGACCCGACGCGTGCGCGTCATACGCGCAGCACTCGCCGGGGTGGGCGTTGTTTGGCGTGCGAGTCACTCCGAGTGGACGGCTTCGCATCTCAGCGGCACACCAGATGCGCGTCGTTGCCGACGCCGATCGCGATCACGCAGTTGGACAAGATGTCGGCACCGACGGTGGGGTCCCCACTCACGATGCCCACCGCCTCCCATCCCGGAAACGTGGTCGACCCGAGGGCAAGGGCCTCGATGCTTGTCGCCGCTCCCGGCAAACAGGCCGCCATCAGGTCCGCACCGTCGACGCACGCATCGGCGCCGACTTTGACGCCCAGTGCGTCGGCCGCGAACCGCGATCGGGGACTCGCCGTATCCAGCTTCGCGCGCTGCGCCCCGGCACTTCCGAGCTTTGCGTCCACGTAGATCAGCCCGGCGGCCCGCTGCAACGACAGCTTCTGAGCGTCGCCAAACTTGCCCGCAAACCACGTCGCGAAGAGCGCCGCGTCGCCCTCGACGAGCGTCAGCGCGCCGCTCTTGAAGTCGAGGACCACCGTGGTCGTGTTCGTGGCGAGCGCTTGCGGCGACAGCAAGCCGCCAATGCCGCGCGGGTCCAGCGCGTCGGTCTCGAGGGCCACCACTTTTTGCAGCCGCCACTCCGCATTGGCCGCCTTGATCGAGACGACCCCTTCGACCGTCTCCACGTCCGCCGCCACGCCATTCACCGTCGTACTCTGCCGAGTCGCCGAAACCGGCGCTCGCACCGCGGTCGCGAAGCTCTTCGTCAGCGTATGGTTCGAGGTACCCGTGGCGATGGCGAACTTGGTCTCACCGTCCCGAATCTGCGCGGTGATCACGGGCACGCCATTCTCCATCACGATCGGCACGCTCCACACGACCCGGGCGGCTGGCTCTTCGGGGGCAGGCGCCGCGACGGGCGCCGGTGGCGGAGGTGAGGCACAACTGGTGACGGCAAAACCGAGCGCGAGCGTCGCAATTCGCATGATAAGGGTCCTGAGGGTCGGGGCGCGCATTCTAACGCCCCCGAGGATTTCAGGAAAGTCAGGGCGCGCGCTACTTCGAGGCGATGAAGGTGACGACGACCGGGAGGTGGTCGGATCGCCCGACGTCGAGAACCCGGGCGTCGACGGGTTCTAACGCACCATCGTACACGACGTGGTCGAGCGTCGTGGATACCTGTCCGACGGACGTCTGCCAGCACCATGTGGTGGCGCGCGGCGCGAACTCCGGCAACGCGGACTCGAGCCCCCGAGCGCGTAAGAACGACACCGCCCGGCCCTGCTCGTTCTCGTTGAAGTCACCGGCGACGATGATGGGCACGTCGGCATCCAGCGCGTCCCAGTACGCCTCGATCTCGGACTGCCGGATTCGCTTCGTCGAGAAGTAGCCCCCCACGACGCTGCCCGTATTGGAGATCGGGGGATGCAGGTGGACATTGAGGGCTTGGATCGGTCCCACGGCGGTGTCGAGCAACAGATGCCAGGCCGGGAACCAGCCCTCTGCAGGTGGTTCGAGGACCCCGAGGCTCTGCACGGGGACCCGCGAGAGCACGCCCAGTCCGCCGGCCCCGCAGCAATGGACGAAATCGATGTGCGCGAACTCCGCCCCAAAACGTTCGCGGATCGCGCTCTCCCATGCCGCGGTGGTCTCTTGGAGGAACACGACGTCGACTTCCGCGCCGCCGATCGCGTCGAGCGTCGCCGCGTCACCGGCGAGGCCGTAGTTGACGTTGTAGGTCATGACCCGCAGCGCCGGTTCATCGGCGGGTACCGGTCTCGCGACGCGTTGGGGGCCGCAGGCCACCGCGAACAAGGTGAGCGCGGCGAGTGCGAGAGCGGTGCGGGTGCGCATGGCGCCTCCGTGTGAGGTGATCCTCAAACGGGCGCGCACCGAAATGGATTCAGGTCTGCGCGAACAGCTCCGCGTAGCGTTTCTCGACGCGCTTCAGCGCGTTCTTCGACAGCCCGCCCGCCACGTCCAGCGCGTTGCGAACGCGAGAGCGGGTAATGTCGGGGCCCAAGATCGCCATCGTATCGAACATCGGGGTCGATGCCGGCTTGCCGCTCATCGCCACGAAGAACGGTTTGACGAAGTCGCGGAACTTGATCTCCATCACGGCGGACGTCTCGCGCAGCGTGTCGCTGATCGTCTCGGCGCGCCAGTCGTTCAGCGCTTCGAGTCGCCACAACGCGATCTGGAGCATCTCCGTGAGGTCGTCGCCCTTGAGGGCTCCGGCATCCTGCAGCATCTGCGGGTCGATCTCCGGAATCCCCTGCAGGAAGTGAGCAGTGAGGTCGACGATGTCAGACAGCTTCTCGGTGCGCTCGTGGATCAGCGGGGCGATCTGCATGAGGAACTCCCGGTTGAGCCCCCACTCGACGACGCGCTCGGCGAACGCATCGAGGTCGAGATCTTCGCGAATGTACTTGCCGTTGAGCCACTCGAGTTTCGTGCGATCAAACACCGGCCCCCCCAGCGAGATGCGCTCGAACTCGAAGGCGTCGACCATCTCGGCGAGCGAGAACTTCTCCTGCTCGTCGGGCATCGAGAACGCCATCATCCCGAGGTAGTTCAGCAGCGCCTCCGGCAGGTAGCCCATGCGCTCGTAGTACATGATCGAGGTGGGGTTCTTGCGTTTGGAGAGTTTGGACTTGTCGGGGTTCCGCAACAGCGGCAGGTGGGCGAGGACCGGCGGCTGCCAGCCGAAGTATTGGTAGAGCAAGATGTGCTTCGGCGCGGAGCTGATCCACTCTTCCCCACGCATCACGTGGGTGATGCCCATGAGGTGGTCATCCACGACGTTCGCGAGGTGGTAGGTCGGCAGGCCGTCGGACTTCATCAACACCTGCATGTCGACCGTCTGCCAGTCGATGTCGATCGGGCCGCGCAGCTGATCATCGATCGTGCAGGTTCCCTCGCGCGGGACGACCATGCGGATCACGTGCTCTTCGCCGTCAGCGGCGCGCTGTGCGGACTCGTCAGCATCGATCCCGATGCAGAGGCCGTCGTATCCACTGTAGCCGGTCCCGGCCTCGCGCTGGTCTCCGCGCATCTCGGCGAGCCGCTCCCGGGTGCAAAAGCACCGGAACGCGTGGCCTGCGGCCATGAGTTGGTCGCAGTGCTCCTGGTAGATCGCGCCGCGCTCGGACTGACGATAGGGACCGTGAGGGCCGCCGCAGTCGGGACCTTCATCCCATTCGATCCCGAGCCACTTCAGCGACTCGATGATCCGATCTTCGGAGATGCGGGACGACCGGACCTGGTCGGTATCCTCGATGCGCAGCAGAAACTCGCCGCCGTGCTTCTTGGCGTAGCAGTAATTGAACAGCGCGATGTATCCCGTCCCAACATGGGGATCGCCAGTAGGGGACGGTGCGACACGGGTGCGGACGGTCACGAGGACTCCGGTTCAGAGGCGACGCAGGGGTAGCGCGCGCGTCGAACTTTGACAACTGTAGCCGCGCGTCAGGCCGAGGTTCAGCCGTGCTGCGGATCGCGGAGTCGGTACCCGACGCCCCGCACCGTGTCGATCGGATCGTCGCCAATCTCGTTCATTTTGGCCCGCAACCGCCGGATGTGGCTGTCGATCGTGCGCGGTGAGGTGCCGGAGTCCGCCGAGCCGTAGACGGACTTGATGATCTCTTCGCGGGAGAAGACCGCGCCGTAGTTGGCGGCGAGGGTGCGCAGGATCACGAACTCGATACGAGAGAGTCCGCGTTGGCCGCCAGGCGCCGCGAGCGACAGGCGCGCGCCGTCGACGACGAACTCCCCGATATCTTGGAGCGCCGACGCGGGCGCCGCATCCGGCTGTGCCGCGGACTCGACCGGCTCGCCTCGCCGCAGGACCGCTCGCACGCGCGCGGCGAGCTCCCGTGGACTGAACGGCTTGGTCACGTAGTCGTCCGCGCCGAGCTCCAGCGCCACGACGGCATCGATGTCCGTGGATCGCGAGGTCAGAAAGATGATCGGAATGCCGAATTCGCTGCGGATCGCGCGACACAGCCGGTGTCCGGCATCGTAGGTTTCCATCTCGATGTCGAGGATCGCCAGCGTGGGAGGCTGCGCACGGATCGCATCGAGCGCGGCGTCGACGGAGCTTGCCGCCGACACGATGAAGCCTTCCGCAGCGAGGCTTGTCTGGACGATGTCGGTGATGTCGGGGTCATCATCGACGACGAGGATACGATTTGCCACACGTGCACCAGGTCGGTGTTCTTTCGATCCAAATCTTGCATAAATGCTTTGCGTCGAACAGGCAAGGACGCAGGGCCAATTGTGCCAGATGTCTCCCATGCTCTGCAGGATTTTTGCACGCAGCCGACGCGCGGACGCAGAGCGAGTCGCTATAGTAGCGGAATGAATCAGACACCGCAGACAGAGTTGACTGCCCACGCCGCACGGTGGCTGCAGCAGCAGATCCCCGGAACAGACCTCGTCGTGCACGATCAAGTCGCAACGACTCCGTCGAGCTCGGTGTACCGCGTGCGTTCCGAATCGATCGGGCGCGACTTCTGCGCGAAGTTCATCGACCGCACCGTGCACGCCAAGCGCTGGCGCCGCGAGGTCCAAGCGCTGGCGGAGTTGAACAGCCCGCACATCGTGAAGCTGTTTCGGTCCGTGGAGGTCGGCGAGGAAGTCGTGATGATCCTCGACTGGGCGGAAGGGCGAAATCTGGGCGAGGTGATCGCCAGCGACGGACCGATGGATCCGCGGCAGGTCGAGGAGCTGGCGCGCCAGCTCGCGACGGCGTTGCACGCGGTGCACGGGCGCGGGCTCGTGCATCGGGATGTGAAGCCCAGCAATGTCATGATCGATCGGTTGCCCAACGGTGACGTGTTCGCTCGCCTGCTCGATTTCGGGATCACGAAACTGATGTCCGACGCCACGACCTCCGTCGGATTCGTCGGCAGTCCACACTTCGCCTCGCCGGAGCAAATCTCGGAGAGTGGCGTGGACTCGCGCACGGACGTCTATCAACTCGGCTGCGTGCTCTTCTATGCATTGACCGGAGAACCGCCGTTTGCGGGGTCCGATGCGCTGTCGGTGATGAACGCGCATCTCTATCAGCCGGCCACGCGTCCCTCGACGCTGCAACCCAGCCTCCGGGGCCTCGAGATCGACGACCTCGTTCTGAAGATGCTGGAGAAGGGGCCCGACGAGCGGCCGCCGTCGTGTGCGGCGGTCCTGTCCACGCTCCTGATTGAGCCTCGACCGCAGACCGAGACGGGGGTGTCCGTCGCGTCCGAAGACAAGAAGCTCGTCGCGGTCGGCGCGAATCGAAGCGTCGTGACCGCGACCGGCAGTCGGATCTCAGTGGTGGCGGACGGAGTCACGTCCGTGCACGAGGTGAACCGCGACGCGGTCACCGCGATCCATCCCACGGAGGGTGGCGTCTATTTCGGCACCGCGAGCGGAGAGATCTGCTGGCTCGATCTCGGCACCGCCGCGACGACGACCATCGTGCGGCTGCCGAGGTCGCGCGCCGTCGTGGGTGTGACGCAGATGGCGGACCTGATCGTCGCCGCCGATGCCGCGGGGACGATCTATCTCATCAAACGCGACGGAACGTACCACGCGGTACGGTGCGCACCCGGTCAGGACGGCGCGAAGCCGCGGTACATCGTCGGAGCGAGCAAGAAGGACAGCTTTGCGGTGGCCGGTGAGGATCGGATCGTCTCGATCTTCGAGGGCTCGCACAAGCCGCGACGTGTGGCGCAAGTCGAGGTCGGTTTCGACCTCGAGCAGCTCGCGATCTCGCCGGACGGCTACATCGTCGCCGCGCTGGGCGCCGGCGAGACGTGGTTGCTCAACGCGCTCGACGGGAGCGTCTTGCATCGCGTCCGAGTGTCCGACGGCTTGAGCAACGTCACATTTGCCGGCGGCACCCTGATTGGTGTCGAGCGCACGCTAAGCGGACACCACCAGGTTTTCGAACTCTACTGACCCGGAACCAATCATGAACGCCTCCCTTCGCCGCCCTCGCGTCCTCGTCATCGACGATGACGAAGATATCCGGGTGATCCTCGAAATGATGCTCGGTGCGGAGTTCGACGTGCGCACGCGATCCGACGCGTTGAGCGGTCTCGTCGCCGCGCACGACTTTGCGCCGTCGACGATCGTGTTGGACCTGCTGATGCCCGGGTTTGGTGGCTGGGACGTGGTCCGCACGTTGCGAGAGGATCCGCGGACGAAAGACACCCGGATCATCATCCTGACGGCGATCGCCGACCCCGATGCCGCGGCACGTGCCGCCGCCGAGGGTTGTTCGTTCTTGACGAAGCCCCTTGATAGCGATGCACTGTTGCAGAGCCTCACTCACCAACTGCTGTGTACCGGCTGACCTATGAAACGCTTCGAGATCGCGATCGTCGAGGACAACCCGGATAACCGCGAGCTGCTGGCCGTCCTGTTGGAGGATGACTACGACCTCAGCGAGTACGAGGACGGCGCGTCGGCCCTCGCCGGAATCGGCGAGAAGTGTCCGGACCTCGTGTTGATGGACATCTCCTTGCCGGGGATGGACGGCATGGAGACGCTGAACAAGCTGCGCCAAACGCATCCACAGGTCGTGGCGATCGCGCTGACCGCACACGCGATGCGCGGCGATCGCGAGCGGTTCATCGCGGCGGGATTCAACGGATATCTGAGCAAGCCGATCGTCGACGAAGTCGAGTTCTTCTCCACCATCCAGAGTTTGCTGACGTGAAGCCCCCGTCGATTCCCGAGGACGAAGAAGCGCGCCTGGCGGTGTTGCACGCCCTCGAAGTCCTCGACACGCCGCCGGAGGCCGAATACGAAGCGCTGGTGGAGCTCGCCGCGTTCGTCGCCCAGACCCCGATCGCGCTGGTGTCGCTGATCGATCGCGATCGGCAGTGGTTCAAAGCGCGGGTTGGCCTCGACGCCCCGGAGACCGCACGCGACATCTCGTTCTGCGGGCACGCGGTCGTCGCCCGAACGCAGCTCGTGATCGAGGACGCGGCTCTCGACGAGCGATTTGCGGACAATCCACTGGTGGTCGGCGAGCCGCGCATTCGGTTCTACGCTGGCACGCCACTGTTTGCCGACGGCCAGCCGCTGGGGACGCTGTGCGTCATCGATCGCGAGCCGCGGCAGATGTCCGTGCAGCAGCTGCATCTGCTGGAGCTGATCGCAGGTCAGGCCTCGCGGGTTCTCGAACTTCGGCGCGTTGCGGCCCAGCTTCGCGAAAGCCGCGACGAAGCGCGCGTGTTGCTCGAGACCTCCCCCGACCCGATCTGCGTGGCGTCGTTCGACGGCTACTTCGTCGAGGTGAACGCGGCGTGGCAGACGGTGCTGGGATTTGAGCTCGACGAACTCAAGGCGTCGCCATTCGCGTCGTTTGTTCATCCGGAGGACCTCGACCTCACGACGAACGTGATCGGCGAGATTCAGCAGGGAGGCGTGCGGCGGAACTTCGTGGTTCGATTCCGCACCGCCGACGGCGGGTACCGCGCGATGCAGTTCAGCGCGACGGCCGATCTGAAACGGCGCGTCTATATCGCGATCGCGCGCGACGTCACGGAAGCGCAAGCCGCAAAGCAGGCGTTGAGCGAAGCACGCACGGCGGCCGAGGACGCCAATCGCGCCAAGAGTGTGTTCCTCGCCAACATGAGCCATGAGCTTCGCACCCCGTTGAATTCGGTGATCGGCTTCTCGAACGTCCTGTTGAAGAACAAGCTGGGCAACCTGCAACCGCGGCAGACGGAGTACCTGGAGCGCATTCAGCGCAACGGTCAGCACTTGCTCTCGTTGCTCAATGATGTGCTCGATCTGAGCAAGATCGAGGTCGGACGTATCGAGTTTGACCGCGAGGCCGTCGATCTCGGCGAGCTGGTCCGAGAAGTTCACGCCAGCGTCGTACCCGGGCAACTCGAGCTGTGCCTGGAGGTTCCCGAGGGGTTGCAACCGGTGACGGCGGATCGCCGCCGTCTGTTTCAGATCGTCACCAATCTCGTCGGCAACGCGATCAAGTTCACGCCTCAGGGTCGCGTCACGACGCACGTGATCGCCAGAGACGGCGTCCCGGTGAAGCTCGAGGTCATCGATGAGGGGATTGGGATCTCGGCCGAGGCGCTGGAGCGGATCTTCGAGCCGTTCGAGCAGTCCGATTCGAGTACCGAGCGCCGCTACGGCGGCACTGGTCTGGGGCTTGCGATCTCGCGTTCGCTGGCGACCTCGATGGGGTTTCGTCTGCGCGCTCGGTCGGTGTTGGGCGAGGGTGCGACGTTCTCGATTCTGTTCGACGACTCCACGGAGCCGGTCGTGGCGACGGTGGAGGCGCCTCCGCGTCGAGTCACGGCTTCGCCGGTGAACGGTCCCGTGCTGATCGTCGATGACGAGGCCGAGAGTCGACTGCTGCTCGAATCGATCGTCTCGGATCTGGGTTTCCCCGTGATCGCGGTCGATACATCGAGCCTCGCGATTCGCGTGGCGGAGGCCGTTCGCCCGCACGCCGTCTTGCTCGATTTGATGATGCCCGGCAACTCGGGCTTCGATATTCTGCGCGCCTTCGAAGCTCATCCGACCCTCAGCACGGTACCGGTCGTGATCGTCAGCATCGTCGCCAGTGAGAACCGCGCAAACCTGTCTCACGCCGTCGAGATTTTCGACAAGCCGCTCGACGCCGCAACGCTCGCTCGGACGTTGGACATGCAAGCGAAGTCGGCCGCGGCTGTGGCGACCGTTCCGGTCGGGCGACTCGAGAAGGCTCGACTGCAGCTGCGCGATCGATATCTCGGTCGGCTCGATGTGAGCATCACGGCACTGCGAGAGGCGATAGACCCTGCCACGCAGGACCTCGTCGCGCTCGGTCGATTGGCGCACCGACTGCGCGGTTCGGGCGGGACGTATGGCTTCGACGAGATCACGAGCGCCGCGATCGCCGTCGAAGAGGCCCCCTCCGCGGACGCGGTCCGCCTCGCCGAGGAGTTGATCGCGGTGTGCGAGCGACTCGCGGCGACGGCCGGAAGTTAGCTCGTCGGCGTCACGCCGCCTTTTCGGGGGCCGCCTTGGGGCTCGAGTGGACGAACGGCGCCAACTGAATCGTCTCGAACGGCATCTCGATGCCTTCGTCCCGCAGCCGAACGAACAGCCGTTCCCGGAACTCGAACCGTCGCGCGACGTGCTGTTTTTCGTCATCGAGCCAGGCTCGAAACTGCACGGCGAGGTTGTAGTCGTTGACGGCGGTCAGCACCATTTGCGGCGGCCTGGGCTCTACGAGCAGGCCCTCCATCTTGGCGACCTCGTCCAGAAAGAGGGCGCGAACTCGGGAGAGGTCTTCGTTGACGCCGATCGTGATGTCG
Source organism: Bradymonadaceae bacterium (assembly GCA_041601915.1). Lineage (GTDB taxonomy): Bacteria > Myxococcota_A > Bradymonadia > Bradymonadales > Bradymonadaceae > JBFIHF01. Next base: position 2,259 of record JBFIHF010000043.1, on the reverse strand, counting down.
ACATCGAGTCGCAAGTTCGGAAAGTTGGTGTACGACGCCACGGTGGAGTTCACGATCGTGGAGTTCGGGATCGCGAGCATCTTGCCGTCGACGGTCACGACGCGGGTCGAGCGCAGGGTGATCGAATCGACGCGCCCGTAGCTGCCGCCGATCTCGATGAGATCGCCGATCACAAACGGGCGGTCCCACAGGATGAAGAGCCCGCTGATGAGGTTGGACAGCGTGTCGCGGGCGGCGAAACCGATCGTGAGGCCCACGACGCCGAGGCTCGTGAGGATCGAGGTCACATCGACGCCGAGCTGCCCGAGCACCGTCAGGGTGCCGATAATGCCGAGGGCGTAGCGGATCACGGTTTGGATGAAGGCGGTCAGCGTCGCATCGAGGCCGGCACGGCGCGCGAGCGCTTCGACGCCGCGGCGGCCGACTCGAATCAGCACGAGAAAGAGCAGCAGCGCGAGCACGCCGGCCACCACGCGAGGCGCGAAGTCGATGACGGACTGAACCGCCCCTTCTGTGCCGAGCCCGGCCCACACCTTGTCCCAAAAACTCATTTCAGCCTCCGTATTTGGCGATCGTTGTACCTGTCCGCCGAGTCATGGTCACGCGACGCATGCAAAACCGCGCGAATCTGCGCATACTGGTTAGATGCGCGTAATACAGCTCGGACTCGTTGTTTCGATCGTCGCCGCGTGCGGCGGTGGGACGTTGGACGTCACGTCGGTGAGCGACCAAGGGCCGGACGGTGCTCCCGACACCACAGGCACCATCGACATGGGCGCGATGCCGACGGACACCACGACCATCCTCGACGCGAGCGCGCCCGCTGACGCTGCGCGACCGCCGGATATGGCGGGACCGGACGACGCGGCGGTTCCCGCGGATTGCGAGCCCGGCGACTGCGGCATCGGCGCGAGCTGTCAGAACAATGTGTGCACGTGCGATGCGGGCCTGCTGGGAGACCCGTTCGTGGGGTGCTCGGCAGCCAATCCCTGTGCCAATGCCAACTGTCCCGCGGGTTCCAGCTGCAACGCGGACGGCAGCTGTTCCTGCGACCCGTTTTTCAGCGGCGACCCCGCGACGGGCTGCGCGCCGACCGCGCCGGCCGCCGACCTCAGCACGCGCACGGCGGCGGACGTCTGCGCGATCTGGACGGCACGCTACGCGCGCGGCTCCCAAGACGCGTTCCTGATCGACCCCGTCGACACCTGCGATCCGGGTGTGATGCATCCCGACGAGCGCCGCGACGCACTCCACACCACGAGTCGGTACCGCATGCTCGTGGGCCTCAACCCGGTGAGTCACGCCGCGAGTCAGCAACAGAACGTGCAGGACTGCGCGATGATGCACGCGGCGAACAACGTGGGGCTCAATCACATGCCGCCCGCGACGTGGTCCTGTTTCACCCAATCGGGCTACGCCGGCTGCAGCAGCTCCAACCTCGCCAGCGGGATCGGCGCTCCGGGCGGGACGGTGGGGTTGTACATCCAGGACCCGGGGACGCCATCGTTGGGACATCGACGATGGATCTTCAATCCTCGCATGGGTGCGACGGCGTTCGGCCACCGCGGCAGTTGGGGGTCGATGTACTCCTTCGACATGTCGCGCAGTCACAACCCGGACTTCGTCGCCTACCCGGCCCCGGGCGCGTTTCCGCGCTCGGCGATCGCAGGCGAATGGTCGATCCACGGCGGCGCGAGCTACTCCGCCCAGCACACAGTGACGATCACGAACATGGGCGACGGGAGCAACGTCCCGGTGACGGACGTGAGATCTCCGGTCTTCGGGAACCTCGCGAGCACGCTCGCGTGGTCCGTGCAGACGTCGCAGCTGCCCGTCGACACGACGTACCGCATCACGATTCGTGATTCGGGCGGCGCCCTCGTGCGCGAGTACGACACGACGCTCGTCAACTGCCCGTGAGGCGCCTCACGGGGCATCGTCGACGAGCGACGACGCAGCCATCGTCGCGGCTGTTTCCTCAGGCGCGCCATGCAAAAAACACCAGTCACCTAGAGCAATGCACCTTGGATCTCGACGCGCGCCAGACAGTCGGGGTCGTCGTTGCGCACGTTGTTGATCCGCGTGGAGATCGCCGTCGAGCGCATCTGGTTCGCGGGCAACGCGGTGAGTAGGACGCCCAGGTCACCCGGCGATGCGGCGGGGTCGAGCCAGACGCCGTAGTCCGATCGCGGGACGATCACCGGCATGCGGTTGTGGATCGGGGACACGAGTGTGTTGGGCGTCGTCGTGAGGATCGTG
>JBFIHF010000042.1:0-27711 GCA_041601915.1 Bradymonadaceae bacterium | reverse complement strand
TGTTCAGGATCTCCTCGGTCGGGGTGAAACGGAAGCTGCCGTCGTGGGTGCGACGGGTCAGGAACAGGGTCGAGTCGGGGTACACGGGGTTGGGTGCGGACATGGCGCCTCCTTGAGGAGACGTAATCGGCCGCACATCGCGATCGTTGCAGAATTAGTGGGGTGGCTCTCCGCTCACCCTTTGTTGGCGCGCCGATCTTGGGTTTGGGGTCTGGCGCGCCTCGTTCCGCGGGTCGGGTTGTCGTGGGTCGAGCCGCAAAGGGCTCAAAAGTCTAGCGTCGACGCGATGTTGTGAGATAGTGTTGCGTACGGACGAGGGGTTTCAATGGCAGAGCGAAGGGAGCACCGGCGCATAAAGAAGCGCCTTCAGGTCAACTACGGTCAGGCCGATCTCGACTCGCGGGGCGTGGCCACCGACATTTCGATCAGCGGCATGTTCTTGGACTGTCGACATCCGCCGCCGGTCGGGACGCGATTGCACCTTCAGGTACTGGATCCAGCGCGCCCGTTTTACGTGGAGGCGCAAGTCATGCGCGTGCTCATCGCCGACCCGCGATTGAGGACGTTGGACAAAGGCGGTGCGGGCTTGCGGTTCCTGATGCCAGCGGAATTGATCGCGGCGGCCCTGCCGAACAAGGCGGAGCGCGTCCAAGAGACGAATGCGCTGATCTGTGGCGATGCCGTCGCCGTGAAAAACCTGTTGAGTCAGCAGATCTACTCCAGCATCGTCGTGGTGCCGGTGGCGGACCCGGCCCCGCGAGCCGGTGATGTCGTGGAGTTCACGATCTACGTGGAGATCGGCACGGGTACCGAGATCGGCGGCCGCGGTCGGGTCGTCCAACTCATCGGGCCCCAAGACGGCGATCGCCAAGCCGTACTTCAGATCGAGGACAGCGCGGGGGTCACCACGGCGCTCGAAGCCGCGATCAGCTGAGAAACTCAAACAGCTCAGCGAAGTTGGACGGCTGGCTTCGCCACGCGATGTAGTTGTCGGGGCGCACGAGAAACGCCGCTTCCGACGACGCCCCGTAGCGCCGATGGGCGTGCAGATCTGGGTCGCGGATGATCTGGGCGACAGCGGCGAGGTCGTCGGGCACGCTGTTCGGCGTCACGACCACGGGAGTGATCCACGGGTAGCGTGCGCGGAGCGCCCGGCAACCGCGTTCGAACCCCTGATAGCCCTCGTCGGTCGGCCCTGTTCCGTCGAACAGCAACAGCGCATGGCGGGGACCCAGACCGGCCAGCAGCCGCAGCCCACTCGACACGTACAAGTCCGGCGCCCGATGCCCGGGATGCGGCCCACGAGCGAACTCGAAACGCTGGGCCACGGACGGCGTGTCGCTCCGGGGGTCGGTCGTGACCTCGGTCTCGGAAAGTCGAATCGATCCGTGCCCGAATTGCGGTCCGGAGTACACGAACTCCGTCATGCTACCGCGGCGGGCCGCTTGATCGCGCACCCCTTCAATCGACGCCCCAAGCTGCATCACCTGATCGCGCAGGGCCCGCAGCACCGGTGATGCGGTGGTCCCGAGGTCGGTGGCGACTTGCGTGGCAAAGAGCGTCGCCTTGGCCACCGGTCGCCGCTCCGATTCGTAGGTATCCAGCAGCCGGTCGTCGACGTGTCGCTGCATCACCGCCGCGATTTTCCAGCAGAGATTGGCGACGTCGGCAAACCCGGTGTTCATGCCCTGCCCGCCGACGGGGCTGTGCGTGTGAGCGGCGTCCCCCGCGATGAAGGCGCGCCCGCTGCGGTATCGATCGGCAAGCTGTCGGCGGACCTGGAACGCAGACTGCCACCGGTACGTGCCCAACGTGCAAGGGACGGGGCAACGACGTGCGGCGAGCCCTTCGAACAGCGCGGCATTCAACGTCGGCCGCTCATCGGGTGCGTCGTCGGGCAATGACGCGATGATGCGATGCCACGGCTGCTCGGGCAGTGGGAAGAACAACATCACGCCGTCCTCACCGAGATAACCACGCACCTCGCCCGGACGCTCGTCCCAGTCGACGAGCGTGTCCGCGAGGACGAACCAGGTGCTCTGCTTCTCCCCTTCGAAGGGGATATCGAGCAGCTGCCGCACGGTGCTCGGCCCGCCATCGCATCCGATGACGTAGGCGTGCTCCGACTCGCTGCCGTCCGCGAACTGCGCGCAGCAGGATTGGGGCGTCTGGGCGAGCCCGACGAGCTCGGTGCCCCACTCGACCTGCACACCGTCGCGCGCCAACTCGTCGCGCAGGAGCGCCTCGGTCTGCGCCTGCTCGATGATGAGGGCGTAGTTGTAGGGTGAGTCGATGTCGTGAAAGTCGAGTTCGAACAGCGCCCGTCCGTCGGTGGACCGCAACTCCATCCTCCGCATCGGAAGCCCTCGGTCGAGGAACGGCCCCCCGGCATCGACGCGCTGCAGCAGTTCGAGACTGTTGGCGTGCACCGCGAGCGCTTTCGAGTGCGCGGAGCCGGCGACTTTCTTTTCGACCACGCGGACCGAAACCCCGAGTCGCGTCAGCCAGAGCGCTGCCATCAGCCCCACCGGTCCCGCCCCTACGATCAACACCGATTCGCTCATCGTGTCCCCTTCGCCCCTTAGCTCCCTGCCGATCGAATAGCCCGGAGTCGATGGTCGCGCAAGCGGGTCCGGCGTTGCCTGCCCGGGCCGTCGCGTCTATGGTCGCGGGCATGGAATCGGTGATCTTCGGAGCACAGGGGCAACTCGGACACGCGCTGGCGGGCAAGCTGCCGGGGGCCCGTCGGGTCGTGCGCGGAGCGTGCGATGTGACGGTCCGTGCCGAGATCGACGCGGCTCTGCCGTCCGACGGCGCGCGGCTGGTGTTCAACGCGACCGCCTACAATCAGGTCGATGCGGCCGAGCGCGAGCCGGATCTCGCGTTCGCGGTCAACGCGTTCGCCGCAGGCCAGCTGGCAGCCGCGGCACGTCGCATCGGGGCGAAGCTCGTGCACTACTCCACGGATTACGTGTTCGGGAACGGACACACGACGCCGATCGACGAGACGATCCCGCCCGATCCGCTGTCGGTGTACGGCCGTTCGAAGGCCCACGGTGAGCGGCTCGCCCTGCAGAACAACGTCGAGACACTCGTCGTTCGAACCACGGGACTCTACAGCCATCGACGCAGCAACTTCGTGAAGACGATGATCAAGTTGGGCGCGTCGGGACGTCGGCTGACCGTGGTCAGCGACCAATTCGTGAGTCCCACCTGGGTGGATTCGGTCGCGGCGACGAGCATCGAGCTCGCCGGATCGGACGTATTCGGCGTCTACCACGTGACCGCCCAGGGCGGGTGCAGCTGGTATGAGTTCGCGGCGCGGATCTTCGAGATCCTGAAGATTCGTGCGGACCTGCACGCGGTGGACCACGAGTCGTGGGGCGCCGCGGCACGGCGACCGGGCTACTCGGTCCTCGACGACGCGATGCTGCGTGCTTCAGGCGTCGCGCGGGTCGGGCGCTGGGACGACGAGCTCGAACGCTTCCTCGCCGCGCACGGTCAAACACTGATCGACGAAGCGACGGCACTTTGAGCGGGCGTTTCGGTGCCGTGCGAGGGGGTGCTCGGCGCGAGCCGTGGGGTACCGCGGTGGAGCTCGGTGACGGGTTGTTCCGGCTGCGGCTCGACAACGAGATCGGCGCCTTGATGGTGAACACGTACGTGTATCGCGGCCCCGATGCGTTGATCGTCGTGGACCCCGGTTGGCCGTGGACCCTCGACGCGCTGGAGCAGGCGCTGCGCGACCTCGGGCTCGCGATGTCGTTCGAGGACGTCGACGCGTGGCTCTACACGCACACGCACATCGATCACATGGGACCGGCGGCCTTGCTCAGCGAGGTCAGCGACGCACCGCACTACACGTGGTCGGCCGTCGAGCCGTTCGTCGCTCAGTGGCATCGGTTTCAGGACAGCGTCAACGACTGGACGGCGTGGGGATACGAGGCGTTCGTCGGTCAGCAGTTTGGCGACGAGCTCGCCGCACGCACGCTGAAGCGGCGCGCGGCCGGCGTCGAATTCCTGCTCGACGCCCACGGCGAAAAGCCGGTGCGAAATGTCCGATACCTGGAGTTCGACGAGGAATTTCGGGTCTCGGACCTGCGGCTACGCTTCGTGGATGCGCGCGGCCACGACCCGTATCACGGCGCGTTCTTCGAGCTCGATCGCGGCTGGCTGTTCGCCGGCGACGTCGTCATCGCGACGCCGACCCCGATCAGCCCGCCGATGAACGACGACCTCGACCTGTACATGTTGGCCCTCGATCGCCTCGAGGCACTGCCGACGACCCTGCTGATGCCGGGGCATGGCGTGCAGCGCAGTGGTGATCTGACGTCGGTGTACGCGCGTTCGCGGAGCTACCAGGACGGCTATCGCGATCAGCTCCAGCAGCTGCTCGACATGTCGATGGAGCCGCAGGACCTGCTCACGTTGGGGCTGCGGAGCACCCCGGACGGCAAACCGTACGAAGGTGGCGCGCGCTGGATGGTGCATCTCGCGCTGCTCGATTCCCACCTGCGCAAGCTGGTACGCGACGGGCTTGTCGAGCTCCACGACGGCCCGCGCTACTCGCTGATCTAGATTTCGTCATGGCCAAGAAAGCCGCCGAACCCGGCATCGCCGAGCAGTATCTGGGGGTGTTCAAGTACAGCGGCCACGCGATGCGGCTCGTCTGGTCGACCAGCGTCCGGCTCACGATCGCGATCGGTGTGCTCACGGTGCTGGCCGGCGTGCTCCCGGCCGGCATTGCCTATGTCGGCAAGCTGATCGTCGATGCGGTGCTGCTGTCGGCCAAGACAGGACTCGAGGCCGATCGCACGATGGCGCTGATGTGGGTGGCGCTGGAAGCGGGGCTCGTCATCGCGCGCTCCGGCATGCAGCGCGGGCTCTCCGTGTCGTCGTCGCTGTTGCGCGCGGAGCTCGGCCATCGCGTGAACGTGATGATCCTCGAGAAGGCGTTGACGTTGCAACTGACGCAGTTCGAGGACAGCGAGTTCTACGACAAGCTCACTCGGGCCCGCCGCGAGGCCTCGTCGCGGCCGCTGAGCCTCGTGAATCGCACGTTTGGCCTGATCCAGAACTCGATCACACTGCTCGGAGTCGGCGCGCTGATCTGGGTGTTTTCGCCGTGGGCGGTGCTGCTGCTGGCCGCGGCCGGCCTGCCGGCGTTCTTCGTCGAGACGAAGTTCTCCAACGAGGCGTTCCGGCTATTCCGCTGGCGCTCGCCCGAAGGCCGCAAGCAGAACTACCTCGAGGTCGTGCTGGCGCGCGAGGACTACGCCAAAGAGGTCAAGCTGCTGGGACTCGGGCCGATGTTGCTCGATCGCTACAAGAGTATTTTCGACGTCGTGTACGCCGAAGACCGCAGCCTCACAATGCGGCGCGGGCTGTGGGGCTTTCTGCTCGGCGTGCTGTCCACGAGCGCGTTCTACGGCGCGTACGTCTGGGTCGTGTGGTCAACGGTGGCGGGCCAGATCACGCTGGGCGACATGACGATGTACCTGCTGCTGTTCCGGCAGGGACAGTCGGGGGTGTCGGCGAGCCTCGAAGCGATCGGTGGCATGTATGCGGACAACCTGTACCTGTCGACGCTGTACGAACTGCTCGACGAGCCGGTCCTGGAGCAGACCGGTGGCGCGACCGAGGGCGCGGTGCCGAGCGACGGGATTCGGTTCGAGGACGTCTGGTTCGCCTACCCCGGCCAGGAAGGACACGCCGTGCGCGCCGTGACCCTGCATCTGCCAGCCGGCGAGAAACTCGCGTTGGTCGGCGAAAACGGCTCCGGCAAGACGACGCTCATCAAGCTGCTCACGCGTCTATACGCCCCCTCGAAGGGCCGCATCACGCTGGACGGAACGGACCTCGCGGAGTGGGATCTCAAAGCGCTGCACGCGCGGGTCGGCGTCATTTTCCAGGACTACGTGCGCTACCAGCTCAAGGTCGGCGAGAACATCGGCGTCGGTGACGTGGATCACCTCGAGGACGAGGAGCGCTGGACGTCCGCGGGCCATCGCGGGATGGCCGACGAGTTCGTCGGCGAGATGCCCGACGGCTACCACACGCAGCTGGGGCGGTGGTTCAAGGACGGCCGCGAGCTGTCCGGCGGACAGTGGCAGAAGGTCGCGCTATCGCGAGCGTTCATGCGGCGCGACGCCGACATTCTGGTGTTCGACGAGCCGACATCGGCGATGGACGCCCAGGCCGAAGCCGAGGTGTTCGAGCGCATCAAGGAGCTCACGACGGACCAGATCGCGATCCTGATCTCGCATCGCTTCTCCACGGTTCGCATGGCCGATCGCATCGCCGTACTCGATCGCGGCGAGGTCATCGAACTCGGCACGCACCCCGAGCTGATCGCACTCGATGGGACGTACGCCAAGCTGTTCAATCTGCAGGCCGAAGGCTACCGCTAGGTAACTGGCTTTCAGAACGTTTAAGGTGATCCAGATTCGAAATTCCTTATGGTGGGGGAGAACCGAATGGAGAACGCTATGAGCAACCCCAACACGTTGTTACGTACGCTGCTGCTCGCCACCCTGTTTGCGATGGCGTGTGGCGGTCCGGTCGACAAGCGCCCCAAGAAGGCCGCGAACAACACGACCCCCGCCAACAACACGACCGCCAACAACACGACCGCCAACAACACCACGAACACGACCGCCAACAACACCACGGCCAACAACACGACGAACACGACGCCCAACAACACGACGCCGGACGGCCCGTGTGTCGGCATCGCGCCGGCGAACGTGGACTTCGGCGATGTCATGGTCGGGTTCACGGAGTTGGCGGAGGTGACGCTGACGAATTGCTCGATGAGCCAGCCGCTGACGATCAACGCCGTGACGGCACCTGACGGTTTCGAGGTCCCGCTTCCGGCGACGACCCAACTCGCACCGCAGGCGACGGTGCTGCTCGGGGTCGAGTTTGCGCCGCTGGGGCCGGGCGTCGCATCGGGGCAAGTCTCGGTGAACACGACCGCCGGTGCGGCGATTGTCGTCGTTCAGGGCACCGGCATCGAGGGGCTCGAGGGGTGTCCGATCTCGGTTGCCCAGGGTCGCGCGACTGCTGCGGATCCGTGGGAATCCGACGTCACTTCGCCATCGGGTACGATCGAGTTGACGTCTGTCGCGAGCACCGCGGACAGCACCATCACGAGCTGGGAGTGGTCGCTCGTGGGGATTCCCGTGGGCTCCTCGCCTGTGCTGTCGTCGAGGACCGCCGCGAACCCCACGTTGGTCGTCGATCTCGCCGGCTCGTACCTGATCGATCTGCGAGCTTCCACGGACCGATCGCCAGCGAACTGTCCCGCGGCGCGGATGAGCGTGACGGTGACGGCTGTGGACCCCGACGCGATCCACGTGCAACTGGTGTGGGACACCCCCGCCGATCCCGACCAAGCGGACAACATTGGGACGGATCTCGACCTGCACTACCGGCATCCGCTGGGGACTTGGAACGCGAGCCCCTACGACTGCTACTGGCTGTATCCTCAGGCAGACTGGGGAGCGGACGGGATCGCGACCGTCGACGTCGACGACACCGACGGCGCGGGGCCGGAGAACATCAGCCACGCCAACGCGGGTGCGCTCAAGTATCGCGTCGGTGTGCACTACTACTCCGCCAGCACGTACGGACCGAGCACCGCCACGGTGCGCATCTCGCGCGGCGGCGTCTTGCGCGCCGAGCACTCCAAGCTGCTCCCGCTGGAGAAAGACTTCTGGGTCGTCGGCGATTTCAACGCCGCCGACGATACCTTCGCCGCGGACGGCACGGTGACGGTGGGCTTCCCCCCCTGATCGCCCGACACGTCGGCGAGTGCTGACTTTGACGGGTGCGAGGTGGGTATGAGAGAGTCCGCTCAGCCTCAAGCCGCCCGGTCTCCATGACTGATCACCGAATCCTCCTCGTCCTCGATGACGACGAATCCGTCGCTCTCTCCGCCGCCCTCGGCGCGGACGGGTGGGGTGTGCACGTCGAGAACAAGGCCGCAGGAGCGATCACGGAGCTCCGTCGTCACACGTTCGAAGCGATCGTGGTGTGCGACAGCAATGATGGCGCGCGGGTCCGCGACCTCCTCACGACGGTCGACGTGGGCCTCAAGACCCCGATCGTCGCCGTGGTCGCGGCGGGCGACGTACGCACGTCCGTCGACGCGATGCGCCTGGGTGCTGCGACGGCGCTCGAAGACGATGGTGACCTCGTCGCGGCGGTGCTGGCCGCGATCAAGGACGCGCTGCCCAAAGGTGCTGGACCGGCACGCGGTGCGGACCCGCGCGACGTGCTGTTGCGCGGCCCCGATTCGCCGCTGAACCAGATGCTGGAGATGGTCCCGCAGATCGCGCGCTCTGACGCGCCGGTCCTCATCACGGGGGAGTCGGGTACCGGCAAGGAGCTGCTCGCTCGCACGATCCACAACATGAGCACCCGTGCGAAGGGTCCGTTCGTCGCGATCAACTGCGGCGCGATTCCCGAGACGCTGCTCGAAAGCGAGCTCTTTGGCTACATGAAGGGCGCGTTCACCGGAGCGCGGGCCGACAAGAAGGGCTACTTCGAGGCCGCGAGCGGCGGGACGATCTTCCTCGACGAGATCGGGGAGATGCCACCACGGCTGCAGGTGAAGTTCTTGCGCGTGCTGCAGGACCACAAGGTGCAGCCGGTCGGCTCTCACCGGCCGGTGTCGGTCGATTTCCGCGTCATCGCGGCGACAAACCGCGACCTCGAGAAAGAGATCGGCAGCGGAAACTTCCGCGAGGATCTCTTCTATCGACTGGGGGTGCTGCCGATGCACCTCGTCGCGCTGCGTGAGCGCCCGATGGACGTGCTCGTGCTCGCCGACTACTTCGTGCGCGAACAGAACCTCGTGAACAAGACGCGGATCCTCGGGTTCACCAAAGAGGTGCAAACGCACCTGAAGCGCTACGACTGGCCGGGCAACGTTCGCGAACTCGAGAACCTCGTGCAGCGACTCTCAATCCTCAAACAGATCGGCTACATCGAGCGTGACGACCTCCCACCGCAGTTCCTCGGCTCGGAGCAGTACTCCCAGCAACTGGGGCTCTACGTGCCCAGCGAGGGTTTGGACATGGCCGGGACGCTGGAGAAGCTCGAGAAGCAGATCCTCGAGCAGGCGCTGCGCAAGGTCTCGGGCAACAAGGCGGCCGCGGCGCGGCTGTTGGGGCTCAACCGCACGACACTGGTCGAGAAGGTGAAACGGCTGCAAATTGACGTGGAGGACTCGTGAGCTCGTTGATCGGTCGATCTATCGGCGTCGGATTGGTGCTGTCGCTGGTCGCCGCGTGCGGTCCACCGAGCCGCGACAGCGCGGTGGTCAAGTCCGCCCGGAAGGTGTGCAAGCGCGCCGACGCATGTGGCACGCTCGAAGAGAACTACGGGTCCTTCAGAGAGTGTCGCACCGAATGGGAGGACACCTTCTACGATAGCTGGTCGGAGGCGTCGTGCGGCGACGGCCAGATCAACCCCACGCAACTCGACGAATGCCACGCGCAAATCGATGCGTTCGACTGCGATGGCAGCGGTCTGGACGTGCTCAGCGTGCTGTTGACGAGCTGCAGCGCCAACCAGGTCTGCGCCGACTGATATGATTCTGGGATACGCTCGTTATCTGTACGTGCCGGAAGACGGCACGCGGTACTCGTCGGCGGTGGCTTCATCGATCGAGGACGCGTTGCGCGATGCGGGGCTCGCCATGGGGCCCGACGGCGAAGGCCTCGGGTGGCGGCCGTTTCGGCCGGCCGGCGCGCTGATGAGCTATGCGGAGTCGCTGGGTCTGGTGCACCCGACGATCAAGATCGATTGGTCCGACGACCCCGAGCCGCTCTCCGACTCGTTCCTGCCCCCGCGCGGACCGTGGAGCCGCTGCCCGCGGTGCGAGAAAGTGATCCCTTCGCACGGCACCGTGATCACCCATCCGATCAGCGGCGATGACATGATGATCGCGATCGAGGAGTGTCTGTCGTGCGGCGAACCGTTCGACGTCTACGCATGGAATCGCGCCGAGGACCGGGTCGTGTTTCGTTCACGATTGGTCATCTCGTTAGTCGCGGACGGCTTTGCGGCGGCACGCCCCACGTTGCTCGAGGGTTGCCCTCAGTTCGTGCACACCGTTCGCGAGATCGTCGACAACGAGCTGCGCGAGGTTTTCGTCGCGTGGTGAGAAAGCGCCAGACGCGGTGTTGGGTGTTGTTGAGTGTGGCGTGCGGGCCTGTTATGGTCCGTGCCGGAACCATGAACCGTTTTTGGAGTCAGTTTGTCGCGTCGACCAGCTAAAGAAGATCTTGGACCTCTCGAAGTCGATGTTGTGGACAACAACATTGGCCGCGCGATGAATCAGCTCAAACGGATGATCGGACGCGAGGGTCTCAATCGAGAACTCAAGCGCCGCCGTTTCCACGAAAAACCCAGCGTCGCCAAGCGTCGTAAGTCGATCGAGGCCGAACGCCGTCGCCGCAAAGAAGAGCGGCGCAGCAGGCGAGACGCCGGGCCTTTCTGAGGAATCATGTCCGTACGACCCGTGGCGATTGGTGTCGGTGTGTTGGCGATCGTGCTCGCCGGGATCGGCGTCGCTCTGTTTAGCGGCTCCTCCGAACCGGTCGATCCCGTTGAACCCAGCGCCGCGGTTTCCGCCGAAGTGATCGCTCCAGCCGAAGAGCCACCGGCCGAGATTCCGCCCAGTCGCCGCCACATCAAGATGTCGAACGTTCGCATGCTGCAGGCGCCGGAGAAGCGAGATTTCTCGAAGGTTTCCGCCCCGCAGAAAGCCGAGCCGACCGACGAAGTGCAGTAACAAGCACTACGCCACCGCGAGCCAGCGGCGGCGAATCTCACCCGGCACCACCCACTGACCGGCCGACGTGTCGCGCGTGTACTGCGCGGGGCGCGAGCGTTGCGTCGATGCGCCATCATCGGCGACCAGTACGGGGAGGCGATGAACGGCGGGGACACCGCCGTACATGCCGGCTTCGACCTGATCGTGCCACAGTCCGACGATGTCGAGATAGGCGAGCTTCGCGGCGCGCTCCGGGTCCGTCAGCCACAGGTTCGCCCGATCCGCGTCTACGTCGAAGATGTCTGATTTGTGGTCCATTGCGTCCTCCGTATCTAAGGGCAGACTACGGGGCCCAGATGGACGCGCGGTTGGTGCGATGTGGAACGATTGTGAAAACAATGTGCAGACGCGTTGGACCGCACCCCATCTCAAAATTACTTGTAATTCTGGTTGGTTTCGGCAATAAGCCCGATGAAATAGGTCCCCTGTTTTGCTCGCCTTTTGCGAGCGGCTGATTTTGGACCGCACAAAATGACTCGACGTCCGCAACTGGATAATGATCCGACGCTTTGTTGGAGCGGACTCGAAGGAGCCACAAAGATGAGGAACACCCTGTACTTGTTGTTTGCAGCCGCACTGCTCACCGCAGCCTGCGGCGATTCCGGAGACATCGCGGCGCCGACCCCGGCGCCGCCCGCGGACCGCGACGAAGTCGTGACGCCGACCCCCGAGGGGTATCGGTACGTGATCGATCCGGTCGACGCGTTGCCGCTGGATGCGAACGCGCTGACCTCGATCGCGATCCGTGTCGTGCTTCGCGACACCGAGACCCGCCAGGCGGTGGCGGAGCAAATGCTGGGCTTTGAGCTGGTTCAGGCCACCGATCGGTTCACCTCGCTCAATGCGATGACGATGCTCACGGATGGCAGCGGACGCGCGAACGTCGATCTGCGGTTCGGCCCGGACTCAGGAACGGCGGTCGTCCAAGTGACGCACCCGGAGGCCGAAGCGATCGACATCAATGTGCACGTCGGGGGGCCCCTCGCGGGAACGATCCGCGTCGACATGATCGATCCCACGACGACGCGCGATATCGCGCCGTACCGGTTGACGTTCTTCGAGTTGGCGAACTTCGGGTGCAACGACTTCGTGCCACGCACGCGACTCGATAACGACTTTCAATCGGTGCACGTGGGCGACACGGCCCCGGTCGACGTCGAGGGCTTTCCGGCGGGCGAGTACACGGTCGTCGCCGAGGCACTGGGGCCGGGTGGGCTGATCCTCGCTGGTGGCTGCACGGACTTCATCGATGTGGCCGCCGGGCAAACGACCGCAGTGACTGTGGCGCTCAAGATGTTCCCGATTTCGCCGTCGGGCACCTACGAGGTCAACGGGGACTGGGACATCGCGGCCGCCGTGGCCGCATCGAACGACACCGCCGGCACCCTCGTCGGCGTGATCGACTTCATGGCGAATCCGGGCGCTTCGATCTACACGCTCGTGCTCACCGAGCTCGAGGACGCGATCGACTTTCCGATCGGCATCTTGCTGAACTACACCGGCCTGCAGCAGCGCATCATTTCGATGATCAACAACGCGCTGTTCCAGTTCGCGCCGATCCAGACGTTTGCCGCGATCTCGGCGGACCTCAGCAACATGCTGCACAACCTCCAGGTCACGAGCATCCTCACGATCGAGAAGACGGATACCGAGTACGCGTTCCGCGGCCATGAGGAGTGGACGACGCTGACCATCGATTGGACCTGGCGCTGCCAGCAGAACCCGACGCAGAACTGCCAGCAGTACATCGTCGACCTGCAAGGCGCCGGCGCGGCCGCCGCGGCGGTCAGCTACGACTGGGAAGGTTATGTGGACGGATACGACCAGCTGCTCGTCGGTTCGCACGCCGTCTCGTTCGACGTCGGACGCCTGCAGATGTATCTGCTGGAGCAGGTCATCATCCCCGACCTCACCGGCGGCGCAGCGAACAGCCTCGACGGGGCCCTCGCCTACTGGGTGGATTGTCCGGGACTCGCCGCGCAGGTGCTCGGCAACAACGACATCTGTGACCCCACGGGAACGATTTGTCTGGGGGCGACGCTCATCGAAGGCGCGTGCAATGCCGCGATGACGCAGGTCGCCAACGCGATCCTCGGGCCGATTCAAGGGCAGGACGTCATCGCGGACATGACGCTGGCGGGCAAGGCGACGCTCATCGATCTCGCGCCCAACGGCATCGCCGACGAGCTGCATGACGGTCGAACCGAAGGGGTGCTGACGAACAGCACCGAGCCGGTCACCGCGTTGTGGACGGCAGTGCGCTCCATGTCCGTGGGCCAGCCCTGATCGATGGGGCGCACCTCTGCGGTTGCCCGAGGTCGTGTCCGCCCGTAGGATTCGGCATGTTTCGGCCTGCTCTCATCTTCATCGTCGTGTCATCGGGTTGCTGGACGTTCCGACCACTGGACAACGCGACCGACGCCTCGAGCGCCGTTCCGGACAGCGATGCACGGGACGTGGACGCCGACGTCGCCGACGCTGATTCGCAAGACGTCCGTCCCCGGGACATGGGTCCCCGGGACATGGATCAGCGGGACACGGGCCCGTCTCTGCTCACGTTTGCCCAAATCGCGTGCCCGAACCCGCCGGTTCACGTCCAGCTGCCCGTGATCGACCGACCCAATGGCACCAGCTTCACGCCCTCGATCGCGTGGACTGAAACTGGAAGCAGCTCTCCGATCACCGCCGAGGTCGCGTGGATCGACGCCGGAGACGCTGCTCATGCAGCGGTCTCGATCTCGATGAGCGGAGTGATGCTCGCACCAGCGCGGCCGTTCGACGGAGTACCGCCGGCGATCTCGGCGCGCGGTGTCACGCTGGGCCCCGCGTCCGACGGCGGCGCATACACCTGGGCGGTGACGTCGCGCCCCCCGTGCGATCTCGAGTTTTGGTGGGGGGGCACCAACGGTCAACTCGAGCGCGCCATCACCTGCGAGGACCCCACGATCGAGCTCTTCGCGATGGGGGTTGGCGGCGGCCGCAACCCGTTCACCAACGGGGAAGAACTCGATCGACGGGTCGTGTGGCTGTCCAACGAAGGTCTGATCGTGGCGGCGCCCGGTGGGTTTGGCGTCGATCAGGCGACGCATGGCGTGTTCAGCTTCGCGGCGGCGGACCCGCCGTTCACGATGTCGACGCGAAGTGAACTGACGTTCGTGTCCGGAAGCGGAGCCGCCGTGTTGGCGTGGAATCACAACCAAACCCCGCGGGGCACGTCGAGCGACCCAGAAGACCCGCCGGTCATCACCGACATCCCGTCCCGCGACCCCGGCGAGATCGACGTGGTGTCGCTGAGTGCACACGACTACGTCGTCGCGCGCGTGGATCGAGCGAACATCGTGATCGAGCGCTACCGCGGCACGGCCCGAACGGCGACGGTCGAGCGCGTCGGCGAGTGGCATCGTATCGATGGGCTGAGTAATCCCCACGCCGTCGCGCTCGCGACATTCCGGGGTGGCTTCGCGCTCTGGTACGCCGAAAGCGGTCTGTCGCCGGCCACCGGGGAGCCAGCGTCCTGGACGGTGCGCCCTTTCACGGTCCGCGACAACGAGTTGACTGAACACGATTGTCCGCTGGTGTACCGCCATGCGGCGATCACCTACTTCGACAACAAGCTGATCGCGGTGCGGAACAACCTGGGGCTCGCTGCGATTGGGGCGGTGCTCTTCTCCACGGGGATCACCGAGACGATCAACATTGAAGGCCCACTTTGGCCGGGACTATTGCAGTAGAATGAAACCACTCACCGCCGTACCCGATCGAGAGCTCGTGACCTGTCCTCAGGAGCTCGTCCAACAGGTTGCCGTCGACCGCCCCGAGCGCAGTTCGACGCTCGATGCCGCGGCGGCCGACAAGGTGCTCATCGACGTCATCCACGACGGGCACTGGCTTCCGGAGGAGTTTCTCGTCGACGCAGCGGGCAACGAGATCTCACTGGAGCAACTGCAGCCCGACTACGTCCGCGAACGAGACTGGGGGGCCAGCGCCGTCGCGGCGCGACTCGCGGAGTCCCTCGGGATCGGCAGCTACCTGAACATCAACGTCGCGCGGGTCCTCATGGATTTCGCGCGCTTTCCCGGCAGCACGCCGCGCAACGCCGACCACCTGCATCGCTTCGCGATCAACTACCCGTTCTCGACGCTGCTGTCGTACCGGCAGAAAAAGAGGGTGCTGGAGCACTACTACGACTCGGTGTCGCGGGTGTTCGAGTCGGCGTTGGTCGGCAAGTTGATCAAGGTCTCGATCCACACCTACGACCAGTACAACTCCAGCGGGACCCAGCGGCCGGCGATGAGCCTGATGACGCGCTCGATCGGGTACCAGACGAACTCCGAGCTGCCCGCGGGCCTCTTCGATCCGATGTATCCGGACGTGTTGGCGGAGTACACGTCGGACCGCGTGCTGCACGACCGCATCTCCCTGACGTTGGAGAAGCGGCAGATCCCGGTCGCGCACAACTATCCGTACCTGCTGCCGGAGGGCAGCCTCGAGGTGCGCCACATGGTGTGGTCGTTCTTCCGCGCGCTGCGGGACGCGTTCGAAGCGCATCATCCCGAATCGGTCGAGGACGCGGCGTACCAGATGGTGTGGCCGATGTTGATGGATACGAACCTGCGCAACTCGGACTCCGATTCGCTGCGCAGTCACCTGCACATGTATCGACGCGCACCGGTGGGGCGCGAGGAGGAGTTCGAGCGAGCCGCCGACGCCTACGCCCACGTGCACGCGTTCTGTCACCAGCGCGATGATGTCGTGGATCGCTACCGCTACTCCCCGCTGCGCTCGAGTTCGATCGCGATCGAGGTCCGCAAGGATATCGTCTGCGACCTCGGCCCCGACGGGGTGCCGCGCGGGCTCAAGCAGGAGAGCGTCGAGCTCGTTGCCGACACGATCGCCAACGCGATCGAGACGTACTTCCGCCACGATCGACCCGGCCACAATCTGCCGCACGACGATCTCGAACGTCACAATCCGTGGCTGGCTGGCTAGTCGAGCTTCCAGGTCTACTGTTCCCACCGTGGCGCGGACGCCGCGATCGGCGCGCCACAGCCGCGCGATCCATGCCTCGCCATCGGGACGGACTCCAGATCGAAAACACCCTGTGAAATTCATCGCTTGCGGGATTGCGTGCGCGTGGTACGCGGCTTGCTAGACAGCCCTCCGCCAAGGAGAGTTATGTCTCGCTGTTTCCCACTGTTGCTGATCGTCCTGCTGCTGGGGGCCTGTGTCCCGAGCGAAGGTGCGGACAATGTTCTGGAGCAATCTCGACCCGCGATCGAGATGGCCGCCGACCACCAAGATCTCGATCCGCCCGTCGAGTACGGATTCGCGCGTCCGGTGCTGGCCTCGGCGCCGGAGGATGCCGCGGGCTTCCCGCGCTGGTATTGCCCGAAGTCGGTCGTCAGCCGCGCACAGATCGCGAGCTTCATCGCGCGAACCGTGAACGGCATCGACGCGCCGCTGCCGGCGTACGACGGTCGTTTCTCGGATGTGACCTCCAACAACATGCACGCCGGCGCGATCACGTTCGTGGCGGCAAAGGGGATCAGCGATGGCTGCGCCGAGGGCGCGTACTGCCCCGACGCGGGGGTGACGCGCGGACAGATGGCTCTGTTCGCGGTCCGGATCATGTACGGGTCGAGTTACAGTCTCCCCACACCCACGGGGCGCTACGCCGACGTCCCCGCGGACCATCTGCACGCCGCGGCGGTGGAGCAGCTCGCGCTGGACGGCATCGACGTCGGCTGTGGCGGGCTGAATTTCTGCCCCGATCGCCCGATCTCGCGCGACGAAGTCGCCGCGTTTCTGGTCGCCGCGAAGTACCAGGGCGCCTCGCCGGGCATCGCCCCGCGACAGTTCGCGGACGTCGCGCTACAGAACCCTAACCTCGCGGCGGTCAACATCTTGGCCCGCGATGGCGTCACGTTTGGGTGCGACGCGCCCAACGTCGGCTATCGCCTGCAGGGCGAGCCGCTGACCGACCGGCAGCGCGACTGGATCCTGTACATCGCGGGGCGGACGTTGCCGCGGCTCACGCAGGGCTACAACGACGCGGCACGGGCCTTCACCGTCGGCGCGCGCGTGATCTGGTGGAGCCTCAAGGAGGGCGTGTTCGGGATGTTCGACGATCCGTTCCGCCACTCGCTGTGCAACGGCGAGTTCATCGGTGCGTTCGACAGCTGCAACGGAGAGTGGGAAGTGGGCGTCACGGCGGCGATGGTGCCGGGCGACGCCGTGGTCCGGGCCGCCGCGAACTCGCTGTATCCGGGGCGCGACGTCGGCGAGGTGGCCCTCGACCTGCTGGAGTTCGGTCGCCAGTTGTCGTCGACCTTCGATGCGGGGGAGTACCCCGAGTACGCGACGACGCGGGTCGCGACCGACGCGAACCTGCAACGCTCGTGGCTCGCTCGTGACGCGACGATTGGCGCGTGGTTGATGATCGGCGACATCGAGCGGAACTGCATCGAGAGCAGCGGACCGGGGTGCTTTGGCACCGACACCGAGGCGAGCCGCGACTTCGCGCCCGACGTTCAAAAGGCGACGCTCGTGCAGGGCGACATTCGACGGATTCTCGTCGCGCTGCGCCCGCGCTAGCTCAGCGCTTCGAGCGCGGCGTCGTAGTCGGGCTCCTGACCAATCTCGGGCACTTGCTCGGTGTACACCACGCGATGTTCGGCATCGAGCACGACCACGCAGCGGCTCAACAAAGATGCGAACGCGCCATCGAGAATCGTGAGGCCGTACTCGTCGCCAAACTCCGGCGAACGGTAGGCCGTCGACATCACCACGTTGTTCAGCCCCTCCGCGGCTTTGAACCGCTTCAACGCAAACGGCAAGTCCTTGCTGATCGTGACGACGGTGGTGTTGTCCAGGTCCCCGGCCTCCTGGTTGAATCGGCGCACCGTCGTGCCGCAAACCGCGGTGTCGACGCTGGGGAAAATGTTGAGTATCAGCGGCTGACCGGCGAAGTCGGAGAGCCGAACGGTCTTCATGTCCGCCGAGATGAGCTGGAAGTCGGGAGCCGTCGTGCCCAGCTGCGGCAGGTCGCCGCTCGTCTGACAGGTCTTGCCGCCCAGTGTGATCGTTGCCATGTACTGCTCCTGCTGTGTGACTCCCTTGGATGCCTGATCGAGGTCGATGAATCAAGCCCCCATGGTTCTCGCGATGGTTCATGCGGCCCCTCGGCGTCCGCGGGCGCCCGAATACGGATTGACCCAAACCCACACCGATGTACAGTCGGGTCAATATGAGAGGTTGAGAATGATGCGTGTGCTATCGACAATTCTGCTTTCGCTCGTGTTGGCTGGATGCAATTTCGCGGATCCCCTCGAGTTTGGGGGTAGCGAGAACAACACGCCCAACAACGAGACGGACTCCAGCAACAACAACACGACCCCGGACATGGATGGCGACACCACGGATTCGCCGTTCGATGTCGCCTTGACGGACGTGCTGGTCAACGGCTCCGAGCTGCCCACGGACGTCGCCGCGCTGGGCGACTTCGAGGTCACGGCGAACGTCACCGCCGCGAACTCGGCAGACTGCGCGGGCTGCAAGGTCCAGATCGTGGTCGCCGTCGCCGATGGTGGGATGGGCTGTCTGATCGACCAGGTGCCGACCGCCGAAGCGATGGCCGGTGACGTGGTCATCGAAGCCCCACCGGTCGCGGGCGGCAAAGAACTGTTCTACGCCGCGTTCCAGGAGACGGACTGCGCGGCCGCGATGGCCCGCGTCACGGGCGAGACGCCGACGACCATCCTCGGCAACATCAACTTCACCGCCCCCGCGGGCCTGATGGTGATTGCCGTCACCCCCGTCGCGGACGGTGTGGACGTGCCGGTGGACAGCACAGTGCGCATCTCGTTCGACGGACCGGTCGACGCGGCGTCGGTGACCAATCGCGTTCGCATCGCGGCCGCCGGCGTGCAAGTTCCCGCCACGGTCGCCGTGACGGGTAACGAGATCATCCTGACGCCCCAGCTGCCGCTCACCGAGTTCCAGACCGTCTACACGGTCCAGGCGACGTCGGGCATAACCAGTGGCGGTCGCACGCTCGAGAACGACTACATGTCGACGTTCACGACCCGGATGTTCGTACCGAGCGTGTTCTACTCCGCGTCGAACGAGTTCCACCTCAGCGGCTTTGCGCTCGGGATCGATGCCGCGAACCAGTGCGTGATCATGCCGGCCGACCAGACCGCACCGGCGCAGCGGTTTCGCTTCGTGCCGCGTGACGACGGCTGGATCGCCTACAACAGCGCGCCCGCCGCGGCGACCCGTGCGCTCGATGGCGGCGACGGCGTCGGAAACTGCGGGATGACCCCGCTGAATGCGACGCCCGCATCGGGCCAAATCTGGGGGTTCACCCGGCAGCAATCCGGTGCGTTCGTGATCCAGAACCGTCGGTTCGGGATGGCGCAGTCCCTCGATTCGACGAACCAACCGCCCGCCACGGCCGCGGACCTGAACTGCGTCCCAGGCAGCAATGCGTGCCCGCGGATGCAAGCGACGACGACCGTCAATCGCCAGTTTTGGCGCTGGACTCGACTTCCGTAGCAGCCCGCTAGCGACAAACCCGGCAAGTGGCTATCATCGCCGCTCGTGATGATGTGCCGGAGACGTTATGCGCCTGCTTTCCCTGTTGATTCTGCTGAGCACCGTGCTCAGCGCTGGTTCCTGTTCGTCGTGCTCCGATTCGGGCGGCAAGAAGAACAATAACGACGTCGTGGTGGTGGTGCCGAACAACTCCACCGGCGATTGCCCGGCAGGACAGTCGTTCAATCCGATCTCCGGAGAGTGTCAGCAGGACGCCGTGGGCCCCGGTCCCAAAGAGGAAGGGTTCGTCAGCGACGACCCGTGGAACGAAGAAGACGGTGACGGCACGCCGGACCGCTTCGACAACTGCCCCTACGTCGCCAATCCGGACCAGGCCGACGCGGACAACGACGGTATCGGTGACGCGTGCGACAACTGCGTCCAGGTCTCAAACCCCGCGCAGACCGACTCGACGGGGACCGGCGCGGGCGACGCGTGTTCGCAAACGCCGGTCGGCGAGATCTGCGGCAATCAGATGGCGAACTTCGCGGTGCTCAAGCCCAACATCTACATCCTCTTCGACAAGTCCGGCTCGATGGGCGAGTGGTACAACTGCATCGACCCCAACACCACGGGCTGCTGTGACGGCTGCACCACCGAGCTGTGCTGCCTGCGCGGCTGTTGCCTGCAGCACAGCTCACCGTTTCCGATCGCGCAGGCGAAATCGGGACTCGACGCCGTCGCCGACGCGCTCGCCGCGGAAGTCCGCTTCGGTTTCGCGGCGTACCCGTTGCCCTTCAACCCCGACAACCTCTCCTGCAATACGACGGAGCTGCTCCCGATGGGCGAGCACACGGCCGCGCAGGTGAAAGCGTCGTACGCGAACTTGCAGCCGGAGGGTGGCACCCCGACGGGTACATCGCTGCGTGAGATTCGTGAGCAGGGATACGCCAGCGATGCCAACGATCCCCAGGACGCCGGGCGAGCCAAGGCGGTCATCCTGATCACCGACGGCGAGCCCAACGCATGCGAGGACGAGAACCCATCGGTGCTCGAGGCACAGCGACTCGCCCAGGGCGGTGCCAGCGTGTACGTGATTGGCTTTGCGTCGGAGGCCAACGAGCAGACGCTCAATGACATCGCGCAGGCCGGCGGCACGGACAACCCCAACGACCCCAACCGTCGCTCTTACGTCGCCGAGAACACCCAGGAGCTGGTGGACGTGATCAGCGAGATCTCCAGCGCGATCGTGTCGTGCTCATACCTGCTGGAGCCCAAGCCGCAAGACACGAACAAGATCTGGGTGAAGCTCAACGGCGCGTACCTGCCGCGGGACGGCTACTCCTACGAGAGCTCCACGGGCACGCTGCACCTGTCCGGGCCGACGTGCGACGAGCTGAAGGCGGCGGACGCCGCCGCGACGAGCCTCGAGATCGTGCTCGGCTGTCCGACCGCCTGCGACCCCACCAAGTTCTGGGGCTGCTGCATCGACGGCGGCGACTCGTGTACGCAGGATTCGGACTGCTGCTTCTCGGACTGCCTCAACGGCTCGTGCAATGAGCCGTGCCGGCCGACCGGGGTGACCTGCGAGGCCGACGGCCAGTGCTGCGGCGGCGTCTGCGCTGGCAGTCCCAGCAGCAAGATCTGCATCGCCCAATAAACCCCACCGTAAGCCGTCGACGTGCCCCTTCGAACACCGTGCCGCGCCCTGCTGACACTGCTCGTCGCGCTCTGGTGTCCCACGGCTGGGGCCCAGACCACCGGCGACGTCCGCGTCACCAAGGCACCAAAGCTCGTCCACGAGGTCACCGCGGAGTACACCGAAGCGGGGGTGCGGGGCCGCATCGAGGGCGCGGTGAAGCTGCGTCTGACGATCTCGGAGACCGGCGCCGTCCACAAAGTCGAGCTGCTCGCGGGCCTCGGCCACGGACTCGACGAAGTCGCGGTCGCCGCGGCCCGGCAGTTCGTCTTCGAACCGGCCGAGATCAACAATCAGCCCGCCACGGTCGCGCTGACCTTCACGATCAACTTCTCGTTGCCAATCCTGCCGGCGACGCTGTCGGGGCGGGTCCGCGACCGCGATACCGGGGCCGGCGTCGCGGCGACCGTCGCGCTGCGCTACCTGGCCGACGACATCGATCCACGACCGCAGGCGTCGGCGAGCACCACGGCGGACGGTGGCTTCACGTTCACCGAGATTCCGCCGGGGCCCTACGAGATCACCGTGCAGATCCCGGGCTACGACGAGTACCGGTCCACGGCGACGTTGCCTGGCGGTGAGGTCAGCGAGGTGTCCTACCGCGTGGCCGCCTCGCCGGAGAACGTCACGGGTCGGGTGCGCGCCGCCGGCACCCGAGCCCCACTCGCCGCGATCCGCGTGCAGCTGCTGGCGCCGGAGTCCGGGGGGCCGGTCGCCGAGACGCTCACTGACGAAGACGGACGGTTCGCGTTTCGGGGCGTCGTCCCCGGCTCCTACACGCTGCGGCTCGCGGCCGCCGGCTACCAGGCCGCCACGGCGCCGATCGACGTCGTCGCCGGAGAGGTCACCGACGGCCAGTTCCGAATCGAGGCGCGCTACTACGACGAGTACGAGGTCCGCACCGTGGCGCGGCAAGCGCGGGGCGAGGTCTCGCGACGGCGCCTGGAGCTCGAGGAGGCGCGGCGCATCCCGGGGACGGGGAACGACATCGTTCGCGTCGTGCAAAACCTGCCCGGGGTGGCCCGGGCCCCCGGGTTGTCGGGACTGCTGATCGTCCGCGGCTCGGCGCCGCAAGACACGCGCGTCTACCTCGACGGCGACGAGATCCCCGCGCCGTACCACTTCCTGGGCGGTCCGGCGGTCATCAACTCCGAGATGATCGACTCGCTGGAGTTCTTCCCCGGCAACTTCTCGACGGCCTACGGGCGGTCGATCGGTGGCGTGGTGGACCTGTCGACGCGGTCGCCCAACAAGGACCGCGTGCACGTCGTCGGCGAGGTCGATCTGCTCGACGCGACGCTGCTCGTCGAAGCCCCCATCACACGGGACTTTGCCGTCGCGCTGAGTGGACGAGCCAGCTACTTCGGCGCGCTCCTCCCGCTGGTGCTGCCCGACGACGGTCCGGACGTCTTCATCGCGCCGCGCTACTACGATGGACAGGCATGGTTCACGTGGACCGGGTTCGATGACCACCTGCTGGAGCTGCTGTTCTATCTGTCGGACGACAAGGTCGAGGTCCTCTTTCCGCCCGACGCTCCGGTGGGCACCGCCGATGTCGTGATCGACCAGGTCGACTTCGCGAACTCGTTCTATCGCGGTCAGTTCAAGTGGCGGTGGCGGCCGCAACTCCCGATCGAAAACGACTTCTTCATCTCGTACGGCACCAATGCGATCGCGTTCGATGCCGCAGAGAACTTCTTCTTCAACCTCGACTACATGTCCGTGGCGATGCGCGAAGACATGCGCCTGAAGTTCAGCGACGCCGTGACATTGCGGATGGGGTTCGACAACCAGTTCGGGATCGGCAAGATCCGCCTGCGATCACCGACCTTCCAGGATGCGGACCTCGGCGACGACGACGGATCGAGCCTGCCGATCGTGGGCGAGGAAGAGGTCCTGTTCGAGCGCACGATCCCGGTGAACTTCCCCGCCGTGTACGTCGAGCCCGAGATCCGGCCGCACCCGAAGTTGCTGCTCACGCCCGGCGTTCGCGTCGATCACTTTGGCCAGCTCGGCCGCACGACCGTCTCGCCGCGGCTGTCGACGCGATGGGACCTCGCCGATCGTTGGTCGGCGAAGGGTGGCGTGGGCCTCTTCACGCAAATGTTCTCCAACGGGTCCGAAGACCGGCGATTCGGCAACCCGGAGCTCAAGCCCGAGAAGGCGATCCAGTACTCCGTGGGCGGCGAGTGGCGCCCCCTGGAGTACCTCGAACTCGACGTGACGACGTTCTACCGCGACCTCTTCGACCTCGTGGACACCACCGACGTGATCGTCGCCACCCCCGACGGCGGGAGCCGGCCGTTGGTGTTCGACAACGGCGGGGAAGGCCGCGCGTTCGGTGCCGAGGTACTGCTGCGCCACTACCCGCAGCACCGCTTCTTTGGCTGGGTCGCCTACACCCTGGGCTGGTCGCAACGGCTCAACCGCACCACGGGCCGCTACGCGCCGTACGACTTCGACCAGCGGCACATCTTCACGTTCGTCGGCGGCTACAATCTGCCGAAGGGGTTCGACGTCTCCGCGCGATTCCGCGTCGCGAGCGGCAACCCGTTCACACCGATCATCGGCTCGGCGCTGAACGCGGACACCGGCAACTACGCCGCGATCTACGGCGAGACGCACTCCGAGCGCCAGGCGACGTTTCATCAGCTCGATGTGCGCCTGGACAAGAAATTCGTATTCCGCAACTGGCTGCTCAGCGCGTTCCTCGACGTCTCCAACGCCTACAACCACGTCAACGCCGAGGGGCTGCGCTACAACTTCGACTACACCGACGTCGAGCCGGTGCGCGGACTCCCCATCATTCCGACGATCGGGGTGCGCGGCGAGTTCTGGGCCGATGGGCCGATCGTGGGGAGGTGAGCCGGACGAACCCCCTTTGTTGATGGGGGGCCGGCGATCCGTTAGAAACCGGGGATGGGAAAACCACTGCACTGGCTGGAGGAGATGCCACGGCTGCCGCGCGGCGTCCGGCTGTCGATCGTGCTCGCGATGCACCTCGTGTTGTTTGCCCTGTCGTACCTGTGCGCGTTCCTGGTCCGCTTTGACTTCGACATCCCCGCGGAGTGGCACGCGCAGATGTGGAAGACGGTCTGGATCGTCGTCCTGATCAAGATGCTCGCGTTCGGCGCGCTGCAGATGTTCCAAGGGTGGTGGAAGTACGTCAGCCTGCGCGACCTGACGCAGCTGGCGCGGGGCCTCGCGGTCGGCAGCCTCGGGTTCCTGATCGTCAACGTGTTTCTCGTCTCCGGCGGCGCGTTTCCGCGCTCGATCTACATCCTCGATTTCGGGCTCGCGCTGGTCCTGATCGGCGGCGCGCGAGGGAGCCTGCGCATCCTGCGCGAAGCCGCGCGCTCGGTGCGAATGGGCCGCGTCGACAAGTCGAACCTCATCATCATTGGTGCGGGGGACACCGGCGAAACGCTGCTGCGCGAGATCCAGAAGAACCCGAACCTGCCCTACCTGCCGGTCGGCTTCCTCGACGACGACGCGTACAAGCGCGGGCTGCGGATTCACGGCGTCCCGGTGCTCGGAGCGGTCGCGGAGCTGTCCGACATCGTCGCCAAGCACCAGATCGCGCAGATCATCATCGCGATCCCGTCCGCACGGCGCGAGGAGATGCGGCGTGTCATCGAGGCGACGAAGGCGACGGGGGTCAACACGAAGATCTTGCCCGCGGTGGAGGCGATCCTCGAAGGGCGCGTCTCCCTGGGTCAGCTGCGCGAGGTCAGCATCTCGGACGTGCTCGGCCGGGAACCGGTCAAACTCGACACCCAGTCGATCGGGCGATTCATCGAAGGGCGGCGCGTGCTCGTCACGGGCGCCGGGGGCTCGATCGGCTCGGAGATCTGTCGACAGGTCCTGCGCTTCCATCCGTCGCGCCTCATCATGGTCGAACGCGGCGAGACGCCGCTGTTCTACATCCATCGCGAGCTGGAGCGGGACTTCCCCGATGTGCTGCACCCCTACATCGCCTCGGTGACGGACCGGCCGCGCATGGAGCAGATCTTCTCCGAACACACCCCCGAGGTCGTGATCCACGCCGCGGCGTACAAGCATGTGCCGCTGATGGAGATGCACCCGTGTGAGGCGGTGCTGAACAACGTCGTCGGCACGCGCGTGATGGCCGATCTCTCCGGGGAGTGCGGCGTCGGCACGTTCGTGCTCATCAGCACCGATAAGGCCGTCAATCCGACCAGTGTGATGGGCGTGACGAAGCGCGTCACGGAGCTGTACGTGCTGTCGCGCGAAGACGCCTTCGAAGCGACCGACTACTGCGCGGTTCGCTTCGGCAACGTGCTCGGGTCGAACGGTTCGGTCGTTCCGATCTTCCGGGATCAGATCGAACGCGGTGGGCCCGTCACCGTCACCCACCCCGAGATGACGCGATACTTCATGACGATCCCGGAGGCCTCGCAGCTCGTGCTGCAGGCCGCCGCGATCGGCAACGGTGGTGAGATGTTCATCCTCGATATGGGCCAGCCGGTGCGCATCGACGACCTCGCCCGCGACATGATCCGGTTGTCGGGGCTATCTGAGGACGACATCGAGATCATCTACACCGGGATGCGACCGGGCGAGAAGCTCTTCGAAGAGCTGACGCTCGCCGCCGAGGACGTGGACACGACGCGGCACGACAAGATCTTTGTCGGAGCCAACGACGACACCGAGGTCCAGCTGCTGCTGGAAAACATCGAGGACCTCATCGCGGCCGCCACGAACGGCGATGATCTCGCGGTCCGTGGCTTGCTCAAAACGATCGTTCCCCGATACACGTGGGCCGGCGAGAACGTCGTGCGCCTCACCCCTCAGCGGCGGAAATCCGCCACGCCGACGACCCATTGACGCGCCGCGCCCGGGGCGGGCCGGCGACGCAACCGATTGCGCCACCCGGCTTCGCGTGATAGCCGTTGGGGCGGAATAACCGGGCGCCAGAGCGCCTTCCGATGGCCTGCGGAGTTGGATCGAATGACTGGATATACTGTTGCTGTTGTCGGCGCCACGGGCGCCGTGGGGCGCGAGATGCTCACGACGTTGGAAGAACGCAACTTCCCGGTCGCGCACCTGCGCGCGATGGCATCCGCCCGCTCGGCGGGCAGCAACGTCAAGTTTCGCGGCCAAGATGTGCAGGTCGAAGACCTCACCACCGCGTCCTTCAAAGGCATCGACTTCGCGTTGTTCTCCGCCGGTGGGAGCGTCTCCAAGGAGTTCGGTCCGATCGCGGCCGCTGCGGGTGCCGTCGTCATCGATAACTCCAGCGCCTTTCGCTACGACGACGCGTATCCGCTCGTGGTCCCGGAAGTGAACGCCGCCGCGGCGCGAAGCCACCCCGGCATCATCGCGAACCCGAACTGCTCCACGATCCAGCTCGTCGTCGCGCTGAAGCCGATCCATGACGTGGTCGCCCTCGAGCGCGTCGTCGTCAGCACGTACCAGTCTGCGTCAGGCGCCGGTCAGAAGGGGATGTGGGAACTCTGGAACGGCTCCAAGGCACGCACCAGCGAAGAGCAGGAGCCGGCGCCGTCGACCTTCCCGCACCCACTCGCCTTCGACGTGATCCCGCAGATCGACGTCTTCCAGGACAACGGCTACACCAAAGAAGAGATGAAGATGCTGTGGGAGACCCGCAAGATCATGGGGTTGCCCGACCTCGAGGTCTCGGCGACGTGTGTCCGGGTGCCCGTGCTGCGCGGCCACAGCGAAGCGGTCACGATCGATCTCGCGGGACCGCTGAGCGCGGCGGACGCGAAACAGATCCTCAGCGAAGCGCCCGGTGTGAAGCTGTGGGACGATCCGGCCACGAACACCTATCCGCTCGCTCGTCTCGCCGAGGGCAACGACCACACGTGGGTCGGGCGGGTCCGCAACGACGCGCTTCGCCCGAATACTTTGCATCTGTGGGTCGTGAGCGACAATCTGAGAAAAGGCGCCGCGTTGAACGCGGTGCAGATCGCGGAGACGCTGCTTGATGACTGATTTTCGTTCGATGATCCTGACGACGCTGTTGTTGAGCCTCAGCGCGCCCGCGCTGGCGCTGGACTCCGAGACTGCCGACCTGGTGACCAGCTACACCATCGAGGTGCCGAAGAGCTTCCGGATCGACGAAGACGACGGCACCGTGTTTGTGGGGATCGCGGGGTGCAACTCGATGCTCGCCAATGCGCGGGTCTCGGTGGCGTTCAAGACCAGCTTCAATCCGCAGTCCAATCCGACGGTGATCGAAGAGCTCGACGTGTTTTCGGTCCCCCGCGATTCGACGGCGCGCATCGATTGCATCACCGGCGACCTCTGCCAGAAAATCGACACAGACGACTACGATCTCACGGCCACCGGAGTGTTGGTCGACATCGCGTTCGCGGACATCCTCGCCGCCGCCGATGTCACGGACTGTGAACCGTTCGACCTCGAATTCTTCATCCGCCTCATCGTCGAGGCGAGTCTCACCGACTCCACGGCCACCGAAAACGCCGATGCCAAGATCGTCGTCGACACGACGCGACCGGCCTCGCCCAGCGGTCTCACGGCGGCGGCGACCGAGAACGCGATCGCGGTCGAGTTCGAAGCGTCGGCCGACCCGGATATCAATCGCTACTTCGTGTACTGGTCGTCGAGCCCGTTCGATGGCGGG
>JBFIHF010000041.1:0-28349 GCA_041601915.1 Bradymonadaceae bacterium | reverse complement strand
TGGTACACGAAGTCCGGCATCTGCAGCATCGCCTGGATCACGAGCGTCGCGCCGACGTAGAAGTCCCCCGCTTCGACGCCAAACGCCGCCAGCGGAACGAACGAGTCGACCTCCGTGGTGGTCAACGGACGGCGGAACGCCTGCCGCCCAAACGAGGTCACGAACGACCGAAAGCATGCCGCGTCGTCGGGGCCGGTGGGGGTGCAGCCGAGGATCTGGTCACGAACGGCCGTGTTCGCCATCGCCCGCTGCGCGGCTTCCGCCGCGGCCGTCTCGAGGCCCTCGACCAACGTCTGCGAGACCAGCTGCGTCGCCCCGTTGTTGTCGAACGGGTCGACTTTGTCTTCGGGCAATCGCAACGAAAACGACCGCGTGTCGTCGAGCAACAGCACTTCGAGCGTGTTGTCGAACTCGTCCTGCGACAAGCGGCGCAGCTCGACGGTCGGAACGCCGAGCACGTCCGGGTTCACGACCACGTCGTTGTTGGGGATCGTCTGGTTGTTCGGTGCCGCGTTAGGGGTCGCGTTGTCGGGATCGGTATCGACAGTGAGCGACCCACCCTTGCAGGCAGGCACGGTCAAACCGAGCACGAGCACGCATGCCCATGGTAGGAGGCGCATCGGGTTCCTGGGAATCGTGATGTCTATCGGTGACCTGAACCGACGAAGTCTACCACGCACGATTTCGCCATGCACATCTTGGCGGCCGGCGGTGCTACTCGCAGTTCACGAGCTCCAGCAAATCGGCGCCGCGGCCGTATTGCTCCTCGGGCGGGTACCCGTTGCCCTCGAGGATATCGATCAGCAGCTTCCGAATGTCCTCGATCCCCTCTTGGCCGTTCGGCACGTCCGGGTCACGGGCGCACACGAACTTCGACGTCCCGCACACCGACAGTTCCTCGCAACCCGTGTTGCGGCCCAGCGACTCGTTCAGCGCAGCTTCGCCGTAGTAGACCTGCCCGTCGATCATCACGAGCCCGATGTCCTGAGCGTGATTTCGCATCACCGCAAGGTACGGGTCGGCCTCGAGGCGGCTGAACACGGCGATGTCCGCGCGGTATCCCACCTCGATTCGACCGATGTGTCCGTCCAGACCGACGACCGTCGCCCCATCGAAGGTCGCCATCTCCCAGAGCTTCTTCGGCGTGAGCGCAGAAATCCCCCGCTGGACCGCGTAATCCCTGGCGAACCGGAGCTCGCCGAGCATCTCGTCTTCGCCGGAGATCGTCCAGTCCGGCCCGATCCCCGTCACGATTCCACGCGACAGAATGTCTTGGATCGGCGCGGTCTGGTTGTAGAGCACCATGTTGCTCGACGGTGACCACACGATCTTCGAGCCCGTCGCGGCCGCTTCGTCGAGCTGCGCCGGCGTCAGCGACATCGCATGGATCAACACCGACGACTCCTTGCGCAGCAGTGACACACCAGCGTGGCGGTTCATCCGCGTGTCGCGACCCGCCCACGAGTCGAACTCCAACAGCACGTTGTCGGCGGCGTATCCCTCCTGCATGTGGATCGCGATGCGCGTCGTGGGCTCGAACTGCGCGTCGAGACTCTCGACGAAGCTCTGCGACGCCGCGTCATCCACCTCGCGCGGCGACCCGATCATCGTGCGCATGTGGTCGTACTGCAGGCGATGCTCATGGTCCGCGTTCCGGATGCCGCCCTGCACGCAGGTCTGGTTCGGCGACTGACCCATCATCGTCGTCGTGCCGTGCATCAAGGAGCGCAGCTCGCCCCACTTCGAGCCCGGGCAGACGTGGCTCGCCGACACGCGGTGCGTCGCGAAGGGCGCGATGTGGGCCTCGTAGCTCGGGTCATCGGACCACTGGTAACGGTTCTCATAGAACCGGCCCCCGGGCGCGACCCACTCCGGCAAGAAGTTGTAGGCGAGGTGGTTGTGAGCGTCGATGAGGCCCGGCGAAATCACGCCGCCCGTCGCGATCCACGTCGCGTTACCGGCGTCGGCATCCTTGGTGCAGTCACTTCCCACACACACGATGTCATTGCCGATGACCAGCACATGTCCGTTGTCGAGGATGCCCTCTGGCGTGAGCACCACGCCGTGCAACAGGAAGCCCCGGGACCCGTCGCGCACCACCGTCATCGGCGGGTGCCCCGTGAATGTGAACGCCGGCGGCCGCACGTCGGTATCGACATCCGTCGCCATGTCCGGCAGCTGGTTGTTCGACACCGGGTTGTTCGGGCCGGGCTCCACCTTGCCGCTGGCACATCCGCAGGCCGCGAGCAGCGCGGTGGCCATCAACCATCGAGTGGGTGGAGCAAGTTGGACTCTCATCGCACTACGGTACGGATCTTTGCGGATCAGGTCGAGCGCTGTCCGACACGAAGCAGAGCCGTCCCGCCCTTGCCATACCTCGAACTCCCGGCCACGCCTTCCCTTTTGGTGCCACGCTGCTCAGAGTACGAAATGACAGCGCGCGAGACTCGCTGCTCAGAGTGCGCGCTAAGGAGGCAGCATGAAGAACGTCAAGATCCTCGCACTCGTCGCCTGCGCACCGCTGCTGCTCGCCGTGGAGAGCGCCAACATCGGTCCGGCGAAAGACCTCCATCGATTCGTCGGCAAGTGGAAAGGCAGCGGCACGATGACCGAACGGGGGGAAAGCCACGCCATTCAAGCGAAGTACAAGTGCCGCAAAGCCGCGGGGGGCTTCGCCGTCGCCTGTGAATTCAAGATCAAAGGCGTCCCGGGGATGGCCGAGTACACCAGCGCGGACATCTGGGGCTACGATGCCAATGACGCCAGCGTGCACTGGTACGTCGTGACAAACGGCGGCGAAACGCACGACCACAAGGGCAAGCTCACCGCCGAGGGCTTCCGCGGGCGCTACGAGTCGACGACGAAAGAGGGACGCCCGCTGATCGAAGACATCGCGTTCACGTTCGAGGGCCCCGACCTGCTCCGAGCGTCGAGCGACCTCAAGATCAACGGCCTGACCACGGAGTCGATCTCGCTGATCCTCAAGCGGTGATGCGCTCACCGGCTCACGGCGCGGCCGGACGCGCTACGTCTCCGACGACGCTTCCGTGGGAGGGGTTTCGTCGGGGTCATCCTCTTTCTTGCTGAGATCACCGCTGATCAGCAGCAGCGCGGCGCCGATCACGATCCAGAGGTCGGCGACGTTGAAGATCCCGGTCCGGCAAAACTGGCAGGTGCCGATTCCTAAATTGAGGAAATCCGCCACGCCACCGTTGTTCGCGATGCGATCGATCAGATTGCCGATCCCGCCGCCCACGACCAGCGCACACGCCACCAACGTCATCGTCGACAGGTTCGGCGTGCGCCAAACCCACCACAGAAATCCGACCAGCATGATCGAGACGAAGACGGTGAAGATGAGGGTGCGCGCCACGGGCGGCAGTGAACCGCCGAGCCCCAGGAACGCGCCGTGGTTTTCGATGAACGTCAGCCGCAACACGTCGCCCAGATAGGACTGCGTGGGCTCGCCTTCGAGGTAGTCGCGCGCGACGACCTTGGTCCATTGGTCCAGCACGACGCTCGCCGTGATGACCGATGTGATGATCGCCGCCTTCCGGGACTTCATTCGACCGCGCTACTGATTGTCGATGGACAGACCGAGACGCGCTCGAAGCTCGAAGTACTCGTCGCTAATCGAGAACAGGACCAGCTCACGGATCTTCTCCTTCACGGTCGCCTTACCGGCCGGGTTGGTGTCGTTCTTGATCGCGCTGGCCGCCTGATGCAAATCGCCACACACGATCATTCCCATCCGCGAGGTCGTGTGATCGACCGCGGTCAACCACGCCGACAGGTTCGGGTTTTTACCCTGCGCAAGGTACTGCTTCATCATCTTCTGCGTCTCCAGCAGAATCGGATGCGGGATCCGGCTGATCTCGTTCATCATCGTCTGACCGTCGGGACCCAGCTGCTTGTCCAGACCCAGTGCGGGGCTCGTCAGGTGCATCATCGTCATGAACACGAGCTTGATGAACTCGGTCGGGTAACCGACGGAGCCGATGTAGTGTTCCGGCCGGGCCCAACACAGCTGCTTGCCAATCGTGAACCCAAGTTCGCGATCCGTTTTGCCCTGCATCATGTCACCGCCGATGATGAACGCCGGCGGTTCGATGTTGGCGTTGCGCATCCCGAGCGACTGATCGCCCTTGAGATACATGTTCGGAGCGGGCATCAGGCCCATCGTGCGCGCCGCGTAGCTGTAGATCTTGCAGAACATCAGCTGTTCATCGGCGGAGAGCAGGTCCTTGCGCTTGTGCACGCCCCAGACCTTGATCTGCTGGGCGTAGTACGGCCTCAACCCCTGACCCAGTCGGGCCAAGATCGCGCTGACCAGCATGTCCTGATCGGCGTGATAGAGCAGCTTGAACATCTCCTGGTTCAGCGTGCCCTTGGCGACCTTGAGATTCTGACCCAGATACTGACGGTAGAACTTCTCTTCCTGCTCGTTGGCGTTCTGCAGGAACGACAGTGCGCCGGCCATGCACCAGGCCCGGTCGTACTGCTTCTTCTGCATGTACGCCTTCCACAGCGCCCGATAGCTATCGATGCGGAACGGATCGATCTTGATCAGCTCCTTGTGCTGCTCGATCGCGCCGTCGGGATGCTCGCCGCTTCGCTCGTAGAGCTCGGCCAGGATCAAGCGCAATTTGTCGTCGCCCGGGTTCAGGCCAACCGCGGTCTCGAAGGCCTGGATCGCGCTCTTCACGTGACCCAGACGGCTGCGATAGATCTCGCCGAGGTTCTGCCAGAGCAAGACCTTGATCTTGCCCATCTCGCCGTCGTCGTTCTCCGACACGCGGCGCAGCATCCGCCGATATGCGCGCTCGAGGTCTTTCCACGCCTTCTGCTCGGTGTGGATCCGGTCGATCGCTTCGAACGCCTTGAGCATCTTCGCGTCGGCGTCCAGCGCCGCATCGAAGTACCGGACGGCCTCTGCCTCGTCGGACATTTCGTCGCGGCAGATGACCGCGATCGTGTAGCTGTACTTCGCCTTCTTCGCGTCGTCGGGCTCGTGCTCGACGAGGCGACTCAGGATCTCGACCGCCTCTGCCCACTGCTTCGCCCGCGTATACAGGTCGAGCAGCTTGCGCAGGATGATCACCGAGTTCTGATCGATGTCGAGCGCTTCCAGATACGACTGCGTCGCGTTCATCGGGTTGTTCAGTTTCTGCGCCCACACGTCACCGATGCGCTGGTGCATCGCGAAACGCATGGCCTCGTCGGCGGCGGCCTGCAGCAGGAACTGCAGGTAGCTGACGACCTCCTCCCAGTTGCCCTCCGCCTCGAACGACGCGATGAGTGCGTTGAGGGCCGCGGCGTGCGTGGGATCGTACTCCAGCGCCTTGCGGTACATCTGGATCGCCTTCTGGCGCTCCCCGACATGCGCCTTCACCTCGCCGGCGCGGAAGTACGTGTCGACGAGTTCGTCGTTCGACATCGCGTCGGCGTGATTGAACTGCAGCGCCTGGAAGATCGTGAACGCTTGCTCCCAATCCTCGCGCCGGTACAACAGGCCGCTCAACCCGCGCAATGTGTCCGTGTGGGTCGGGTCGAGTTCGTAGGCGTGCCGATAACTCGCCAGCGACTGCTCCTCGCGCCCGAGTTCGTTGGACACGCGTGCGTGCTGGAAGTACCGGCGGTGTTGCTCCTCGTCCGTCCCTTCAATCCCGTCGTCGATCAGTCGATCCAGCAGCGGAGCCGCGCGTTCCCAGCGCTGCTCGCTTACGTACAGATCGATGAGCGGCGCCGCGGCTTCGCTGACCGTCGGGTCGTTCTCGAGCGCGCTCTCGTAGTAATGCAGTGCGGACACCGCATCGTTGAGATGGTGCTCGTACACCTTGCCGATATCGCACAGGTAGCGCGCCTTCTGCGACAAGTCGCGTGACGCTTCTTCGGCCTGCTTCAGCACCCGAATCACGCCCTGCCAATCCTCGCGCCGACTGTACAAGTCGCGCATCGCGAGCAACGTCGCCTCGTGCCCCGGATTTGCATCCAACGCCGACTGGTACGCTCGCTCCGCTGCGGCATCGTCCTGAAGGTTCGCGTCGTACAAGAAGCCGATGCGGTTGTAGACGTCGACCTGGTAGTTCGAGTCCGCAACCAGGTCGATCAAGGCATGGTAGGCCTCGATCGCGCTCGTCCAGTTCGCGGTGTCCTCGAACAACGTCGCCAGCTCCGACCAGACGTCCGCTTGCTCGTTGTTGAGGTGCAAGGACCGCGTGAACGCTTCGATCGACGCGTTCGGGTCGTTGACCCGATCGCGCTGGACGCGCGCGAGGCGGTTCAACACCTCCGTGGCAGCGCCCGGATCGCGGTCGACCGTGACATCCGCGTGACGTTGAAGCACGTCCACGAGGTCGAACCACTGCTCGTCTTGCTCGTGCAGACGCTCGAGATTCTCGATCGAATTCACGTTCTCGGGATCGACCATCAGGATGTGGTTGTAGGCTTCGATCGCCCGACCAACATCGTCGAAGCTTTCTTCCTGCAACGCCGCCTGACGCGAGTAGATCTGCACTTGCTCGGCCGGATCGTGCGTCAGCGCGAGCTGCATCTCGTACACATCCAACAGCTCCGGCCAGCGCTGGTTCGACATGAAGATGCGCTCGAGTTCGCGCAGCGACGGCATGTGCGTCTGCTCGGCGGCGAGGATGTCTCGATACGTCGAGACGGCCTCGTCGACCTCGCCGAGCATCTCTTCCCAGATCTGGGCGACGCGGTAGCGAATCGCCACCATATCGTCGGGATCGTAGGTCGCATCGGCCTTCTGACGCATGATCTCGATCAGCTCGCGCCATCGCTCATAGGCCTCGAAGATTCGCTCCAAGCTCTCGATCGCGAGGATATCCGACGGATCGATCTCGAGGATGTGGCGGTAGGCATCCACCGCCGCATCGACCTGCGCCATCTGCAGCTCATAGAGCTCGCCGAGCCGACGCCAGATCTCCATCTGCTCGTCCGGATCGGCGCTCAACTCGACGCGATGCACCAAGATCTTCGCCAGTTCGTCCCACGCCGCGATCTCACGATACAAGCGCTCGAGGTCCACCATCACCTCGACGTTGTCCGGCTCAATCGCCAGGGCACGCTGCAAGTGATACACGGCCTCTTCGGGCTGGTTGAGCTGCTCGGACTGCCAGCGGCCCACCATCTTGTGGATGTCCGCGGCCTCCAGTACGTCACCGATCTCGCGAAGCACCTCTTCGACCTGACCGATCAGCTGCTCCCACGACCCGGTGGCACCGGCCAGACGACCGAGGTCGAACAGCAGCTGCTCGTCGTGATAGGTCGCGCTCGTAAACGCGGTCAGCAACACGAGGAATGCGCCTTCGGCGTACTGCAGATCGTCCTCGAAGATCGACGCCGACTGACGGCGTGCCTGCAGGAACTCCTCGGGGTCGTCGGCCTTGTACTGGGAGCGATCCAAGTACAGGTTCGCCAACTTCTGGTACGAGTCGCCCGTCGCCTGCTCGCGGTAGATCGACTCCAGCTGCAACCCTGCCTGCTCGTTCGTGGGATCGTCTTCCAGGATCCGCTCGTAGAAATCACCCGCGCGATCGCGGTCCATGATCTTCGTTTCCCAGATGTCCGCGATGCGCAGCGACAGCTCGATGCGGTCCGGAGCGTTGTCGATCGTATCGAGCTTCATCTCCAGGATCGCGGCGGCTTCCTCCCATCGCGTCTCCTGCATGAAGACGCTTTCGAGATTGTCGAGCGCGTTCGCGTTCGTCGGATCGTACGCCAGCACCTGACGCCACGCGTCAATGGCTCGCTCGGGCTGCATCAGCATGTCGCCCTGGATCTCGCCCTGCTCCTGCCACAGATCGAGCTTCCGGTCCGCGGTCAGCTCTTCGTGCTCGAGCATCCGGTACAGGATGTCGGCCAACGATTCGTGATCGGCGGCGCGGGTGTACAAGTCGCGCAAGGCTTCGAGCGCCGGCAGGTACGTCCCGTCGATCTCGAGCACGCGGTTCCACGAGTCCAGCGCCTGGCCTTCGTTGCCCAGTCGATCGCTCCAGATCGTTCCGAGACTCTCCCACAGCGTGGCCTGCATGTCCGGGTCGTCGGTCAGCTCGACCTCGCGCTCCAGCACGCCCACCAGATCGGACCAACGTTCGTCGGCCAGATACAGCCGGCGCAGCTCGCGCAGTGCGTCGATGTTCGACGGCTGCAGCGTCAGCACCTGGTTCCACTTCTCGACGGCGGCCTCGCGGTCGCCCAACGCTTCCTCGGCGATCTGCGCCATCTGACCATAGGTCTCGGCGCGCTCGTCGGGATCGTCCTGCACCTCGCCCTGCCGCTCCAGCACCTCGTACAGCGGCTGCCAAGCCTCGCGCTGGTAGTGAATCTGGGCCAGCATGCGCATCGAGGGCATGTGCAACGGTTGCACGTCCAAGATCGCGGTGTACGTCTCGACCGCCTGGTCGAGGTCCGCCAGTTGCCCCTGGAACAGCTGGGCGCGGCGGAACTGCAGGTCGATGATGAGCTCCTCGTCATAGACTCCCTGCAAGCGGCGCTGGAGGATGTCGGCGAGCTCTGGCCATCGGCCTTGCCCCTCATAGATGCGATCCAGCGCGCTGAGCGCCGTCGGCTCACCGGAGTCGAAGCTGAGCGCGCTGAGGTACGATTCCTCGGCCTGGTCGTCCATGTCGAGGTGTTGATCGAACACCGTCGCCAGCGCCAGGAACAGATGCACGGACGCTTCGTCGGTCACGTGCTCGCTCTCCAACGCGTCGGCGAACGACTCCGCCGCCGCGGCCCACAGGCCCGTCTCGCCGGCGAGCGTCATGATCTGCTCGACGACGTGTTGTTCGTCGGGTCGCTGCTGCAGAGCGGCGCCAAGCGTCGCGATCGCCTGCTGCTTGTAGTCCGCCGCCTCTTCCTCGCTGGCTGCGTTGCCCGCGAGCTCCGTCAGAAGCGTGTGAGTCACCAGCATGTAGACGTCGTAGATCTCCTGGGGGTCCTCGAGCTTGTCGAGTCGCTGCAGATAGATCGAGATGAGCTTGTCGTGCTCTTCGCGCGCCGAATAGTACGGCTCCAGAATCGCCGCGACCCGGCCCACCGCTTGCCCGGACATGAACATCTGCTCGAGCCGCTCGATCGCGAGCGGGTTCTCCGTGTCGTCGAACAAGATCGACTGATAGGTCTCCAACGCCTGATCCGCGTCGTCCAATGCGTCCTGGTACACACCGCCGAGCCGCAAGCGCAGCTCCAACAGGTCGTCGTCCGACGACGTCAGGATTCGCGCCCGAAGAATCTCGGCGAGCTCACTCCACGACCCCTGGCGTTGGTACAAACGGTCGAGCGCCAGAATCGCCTGCTCGTCGTCCGGGTCGAGCTCCATCACGCGCTTGTAGCGAGCGATGGCCTCGTCGGGCTGGCTGAGCTCTTCCTCCTGAATGCGCGCGATGCGCACATTCAGCGTCCGCACGTCGTCGTACTCCGAGACGGCTTCGAGTTGCCCGTCGAGGATCTCGACCAGCACTTCCCAGCCATCCAGCATCGACGCCAGCCGCTCCAGCGTGTTGAGCGTCTCGACCCGCGCAGGCATCACGTCCAGCGCCTGAGCGTATGTCTCGAACGCCGAGGCCGGATCGTCGAGACGGTGCTCGTAGGCGGTCCCGATTTCGGCGAACAACTCCAGACGCAGGTCCACCTCTTCGGTGGCCGCGATCCGCAGTCGGTGGATGTGGATCAGCTTGTTCCACTGTTGCGAGTTTCGGTAGATCGGGACCAGAACCTGTGCGGCCTCGGTCTCGTGGTCACCGCGCTCGATCAAGCCCTCGAGCGCTTCCGTGGTCAGCTGGTGCTCGGGGTCGTTGGTGAGCACGACCGAGTAGGTCTCGATCGCCTTGGGCACCTCGTACAGTTGCGTCTCGAAGAGACGACCGATCCGGTACTTCAGGTTCAGCGCCACCGACTCCTCGGTCGACAACTCGAGCTCCGACTCCAGGACTTCGAGAAGCTCCGGCCACTGCTCGGTCTGTTGGTACAACTCGTCGAGCTGCTGCCACGCAGGTCGCTGATGCGCATCGATGCTCAGGACACGGCGGAACACGTCGATCGCGTCCTCAGCCTGCTCCAACGCCTCGCGATAGATCGCGCCCATCGTGTAGAACAGCTCCATCCGCTCATCGTCGCTCGAGGCGAGTCCGACCTTTCGGTCGAGGATCCCGAGCAAATCTTCCCAGCGGTCGTGGTTCGCGTACAGCACTTCCAACCGGTCGATCGCGCCGGTGTCGGCTCCATCGATCTCGAGGATGCGCGTGTAGACCTCGATCGCGTCCAGCGGCTGCTCCAGGAACTCCTCGTACGCGGTTCCCGCTTGGTTGAGCAGGTGCTTCTTCTCCTCGAGGTCGGTGACGAGCTCCGACTTCGCGACCAGGATCGCGACCAGATTCGACCAGTCCTGGGTCGCCCGATACACGGCCTCCAACTCTTCGACCGTCTCCAGATCATCGGGGAAGAAGCCGAGCACGTCATGCAGGCGTGCCTGCGCACTCTGCGGGTCCGAAAGCGCATCGCGGTAGATCTGCGCCGCACGGCGCAGCAGGTCGCGTTTCACCTCCGTGGAGGACTGCTCCTCGACTTCGGCTTCGAGCACGGAGACGAGCTCCTCGTACTCGGAGTTGACCTGCGCGATCCGATACAGATGCTGCAGCGTCGCCTCGTTCGCGACGTCCCAGTGCAGCGCGCGACTGTAGGTGCGGAAGGCGGTGTGCAGGTTGTGGGCGCGAGACTCTTGCAGCACCGCGACGCGGTGAAGCAGTTCGACCTTCTCGTCGGGACTCGTGGCCGCGTCGACCTGGACTTCCAGCGCCGAGATCAACTTATCGAAGTGGTCGTGGGCGATGTAGACCGGCTCGAGAATCCGGCTGATTCGGCCGCGCGGAGCGACATCGGAGTACATCATCCGCTCCAGCGCGCCGAGCGCCATCTCGTTCTCGTCGTCCTCCAGGACCACGTTTTCGTAAAGGTCCACAGCGCGTTCGGGTTGTTCCAAGCGCTGCTCGAGGACCAAGGCCAGACGATTGCTGACGTCGTGCTTGGCGTGCTCGGCGACCAACTCGTGCTCGACTTCGAGATTCGCTGCCAGATCCGCCCACTGCTGCTGACTGGCGTACAGACGATTCAACGACTCCACGGCCGCCAGCGACTGCGGATCTGCGTCGAGGATCCCCCGATACGTCGCGATCGCCGACACGGGGTCCGCGAGCACTTCCTCAAACAACAGCGCCACGCGGAACTGAAGATCTTGGATCTCGTAGGGATCCTCGGCCAGTCCCAGTCGGCGATCCAAGACGCCCCGCAGTTCGTCCCATTGCTCGGTCTGCGTGAACAGGCTCTCCAACTCATCCAGCGCCCGTGCGTCCGCCGGCCGTTCACCCAGCACTTTCTCGTAAAACGAACGCGCCAGTGCCGCTTCCTGCAGCTGGTCGGCGTAGGCATCGCCCAGATCGAACCAGTACGAAATGCGCAGGTCGGTGTCGGTCACATCCGCGACGACCGCCTCGACCAGTTCGACATACGAATCCCAAGCGTCCAGCGCATCCGCGATGCGCGACAACTCCGAGCGCCCGACGGAATGCGACGGCGCGATCGTGAGCAACCGACCGTAGGCATCAAACGCGGCCGCGGCATCGCCCAGCTCCGTGAGATGGATCGTGGCGACACGCTCCAGCAGAGACACCGACTCGCTGCCGCGCGACTGCTCGAGCTGAGCCTCGAGCGCGCCCACGAGCTGCGTCCACGCGCCATGAATCTCGTAGACCGGCTCCAGCACCGTCGCGACGAACGGACGGTGATCCGACGACATGAACGTCTCGATCGCGTCGAGCGCTCCGGCATGGTTCGGACGCCAGTGCAACACCTTGCCCAGCGACTGAACGGCCTCGTTCGACTCCTTCAAGTGGTCGCGACAGAGCACGCCCAGTTCGAAATGCAGCCCCACCAACCGCTCGATCTCGTCTTCGGAAAACACCGTCGGGCCCGACGAACCAGCGGCCGCCACGGATGGCTCGGAGTCGGCCGCCGCGGACGACTCGCCATCGGGCGCTTCGGACGCCTCGGAGGCTTCCGAAGCCACGGAGGACGCATCAGACATCGACGCTTCCTGAAGCTCCGCATCCGAGGATCCCTCGGAGATCATGTCCTGCTCCGCGTCCAGCATCAACGCGTCGTCGAGTTCCTCGACCTCCGAATCACCCGAGCTCGGCAAGAGCCGCGACGGATCGACGCTGCTCCGCGCCGCCTCAGTGCGTGCGGCCGCCCGGCGCTCCACGATGTCGATCTCGCGACGGATCACCTCCGCCAGATCGCTGTGCGACTCGGCGTCCGCATACAGACGGTGCAGCTGCTCCAGACTCGGCTCGTAGTCCGGATCGATCGCCAGCGCCTCGCGGTGGCGCGAAATGGCCGTCTCGATGTCGCCCTTTTGCTTCTCCGCGATCAGCGCCATGCCCGCCAAGATCCCCACGCGATCCGCTTCGGATGCCGTGAGTTCGATGCGGCGCTGGTAGATCGCCATCAGGTCGTCCCAGCGCTCCGCGCGCTGGTAGATGCTCTCCATCGCGGCGAGCGCCGCGAGGTTGTCCGACTCCGTGTCCAACACCAGTTGGAAGAACTCCAGCGCGCGATCCAACTCATCGAGCTCTTCGGAAAGCACGCGACCCACGGCGAGACGAAGATTCCGCTCCGTCGCCGGCTCGCTGACGTCGGCGAGGATCCCTGTGTAGACCTCGACCAGATCTGCCCAGCGGCCACTCGCCGCCGCTGCACGCTCGACGTCGGAGACGTCCGAGCCATCGCGGGGGATCTCGTTGAACGCTTGCGCGAACCAGTCGAAGGCGCTCGACGCGTCGGACAGCTCTTCTTCGTGCAACCGAGCGAGCTTCAGCAGGTAGCCATGTCGGTCCTGCGGCTCCGATCGGTGCTCGAGGATCACCTGGTAAACGTCGCGCAGGTGTTTGCCATCGTCGGCTGCCCGATAGATCGGCTCCAACAGCAGAGCCGCGCGCTCGTTGCGCGGATCCACGTCGAGGACTCGTGCGAGATCGCGTTCCGCACGGCTCACATCCTCGAGCTCCTCGGACCAGATCCGCGCCGATCTCAGCAAGAGATCGATCTTTACATCATCTTCTTTGATCGTCCCCGACAGCGTGCCGAGGAGCCGAACCAGATCGCTCCACGCGTCGCGGCCGCCATAGAACGCTTCCAAATCATCGAACCGCCGATTGTCGATGAACAGGCGCTCCAGTGACTTCTGCGCCTTCAAGTCGTCAGGGGCGAGGTCGAGCGCCTTGCGCCATGCGCTGATCGCACCCTCGGCGTCGCTCAGACGGTCCGAGTACAGAAGCCCCATTTTCTGGTACAGCTTCATGCGCTCGTCGACGTCCTCCGTGATCTCGGCCTTCTGCTCGAGAATCTCGCCGAGAGCCCCGTAATCCTTGCTCTTTTCGTACAACGACTCCAGCGCGTCGAGCGCATCGGCGTCCTGGGGCGCGATGGCGCGCACCTCCAGCCACAGCTCCGACGCAACCTCCGGCTTGCGAAGCTTGTCCGACGCCAACGACGCGACCTCTTTGAGGCCTGCGACCTTGTCCGCCGGGTCGTCAAACGTCGAGATCTCGCGCTTGTGGATCTCGATCAAGCTCTCCCAATCGCGGCGCTTCTCGTACATCTCCTTCAAGAACGCGATCGCGGGGCCATGCAAGGGCTCAATCTCGAGGACCTTCTCGTAGGCCTTGATCGCCTCGGCTTGATTGCGGAACTTCTCCAGGAACAGCTCGGCAATCTGCGACCAGATCGCGACCTTGTCCCGCCTCGATCGAACGAGCTCCGCCTTCTGCTGGAGCATCGCGACGAGCTCCGAGGACCGGTTGAGCTTCTCGTACAGACCCGCCAGCGCATCGATCGCCTCGATGTTCTCGGGGTCGATGTCGAGGATCTCCTTGTAGGTATTCACGACCATCATGTCGTGATTCATGTGGTCGCGATAAACGTGAATCATCTCACGCAACAGGTCGATCTTCTCGTCCTGGTTGTCCGCGGCCACATCCGCGACTTCGGTCTTGATGAGGTCCACGTACATCGGCCACTTTTCGGCGGTCTTGTAGACCTGCTTGAGATGGCTCAGAACGACAGGATCGCCGCTCACCTGGCGATCGAGCCGGCGCAACGCGTCCATCTCCTTTTCGGCATCGCCGAGCGCGGCGGCCACGTTGGCCATCCGCGTGTAGACCATCTTGGCTTTCGCCGACTCGTCGAGCGCGTCATAGCGCTGCTCCAGCGTT
The DNA here is from genome assembly GCA_041601915.1 of Bradymonadaceae bacterium. Classification (GTDB taxonomy): domain Bacteria; phylum Myxococcota_A; class Bradymonadia; order Bradymonadales; family Bradymonadaceae; genus JBFIHF01. Next base: position 14,058 of record JBFIHF010000041.1, on the reverse strand, counting down.
CGCTGAAACTTTCGCCAGTTGTCTTCGCCCGCCGCGATGTCGGACAAGAACTCGGCGATCCGCTCATCGTCGCCGCCCAACTCCGTGCCCCGCGCGACATCGGCGAGGTCGATGAGCGCCACGCGCGCGTTGAACCCGGCGTCGCCGGTCGCGGACATCACGTCCTCCCACACCTGCGGGGAGCGGACGAGGAAGTGGGTGCGGACCCACAGCTCGCGATGATTCTCCGACGCGATCGCAGCCTGCCACACGCGCGACATGCTCTGTGGACCGGCGTCGTGCCGAGCCGCGAGGCGTGCCGCCTGAACGAGGTCGTCGATCGAACCCGACGCCACGCGCGCTTCGAAGCGCAAGACCCAGTTCGGCGTCTCGTCCGCCTGCGAATCATCATGGGCAAGCGCGTCCGCCGCCGGGGCCGAGATCTCGTCCAGGTCCTCGTCATCGAGGGCGAGTTCTTCACCTTCGCTCACGACGTCGTCGGGACTGACCTCCGACACCTCCGAAGCCACGCTCGATTCGGCGACGACCTCCTCCGCGCTCATCGCTCCGGTCGCTTCAGCCAACTCTTCTTCCACAGCCGACGACTCCAACGGCTCCGCGTCGACGTCTTCGACGTCGGACGATTCGACCGCAAACCCCACCACCTCGGCGGCCGTTTCGGGTTCCGCAGGCGAACTGGCTTCGCTCAACGCGTCCGCGGGGATCGCACCATTCGTCGGGCCGACTTCGAATCCCAGCTCGCGCAGCGCCTCGAGCGCGCGCAGGTTGGTCTCGTCGAACTCGTAGACGTTGGAAAAGCACTGGGCCGCTTCCTCCACCTGGTCGAGCTGGTCCTTGTACACATCGCCCAGATCCAGCAGGAGCTCGATCTGACGAGCGGAGTCCTGCGTCGACTCGACTTCCTCGTACAGCAACGCCGCAAGCGACGTCCACGACCCTCGTCGCCGGGCGAGGTCTTGCCGACTCCAACGCGCGGCCGAGTTGCCGCCATCGAGTTCGATCGACCAGCGATATGCGCTGTCCGCCTCGTCGAAATCCTCCACGAGTTCTTCGAGGATCGACCCCATCCGCAGATAGAGTCGGCTCTTCGAAGCGTCGTCGGGGACGGACTCCACGGCCTCCCCAAAGTACGTCAGCAACGTGTCCCACTGCTCCTGGTGGGCGAGCAGGAAAATCTGGGCCTCCGGAGCGACAGCCGTCCCATTGCTCATGATCACGCAGCGGTCGAGGAGCGCACCACCGAGCTCCGCATTTTGCATGCGTAGATCGGCGATCCGGCCCGCCTCGAGCAGCAGTCGCGCCGAAGTCTCGGTCCGACCGAGATCCTCGGCACGATCCGCGAGCATCGCGATCAGCGATTCCCACTCATTTGATGGCGCAAAGAGATCCTCCAATCGACGCATTGCGGCGAGATCGTGAGGGTTCTCTTCCAAGCGGGCGAGGTAGTCTTGAGCCTGAGTCTGGCGATCCATCGATGAAACGTCCCTCAGTAGGGGGATGAACGGAGGTCGGGGCGGCCGAAAAACGATCTACGCGCAGAGCCTGAGGCGCTGCGTGATGGGGCGCTTCTCAAACGCGCGCTATTCCTGCTTCTCTCCGTCTTCTTGCTCGGTTTTCTGTTTAATCTGCTGGATGAAGCCTTCCGCGGCGACGATACGTGCCTCGTCCTTCGCGGGGTCTGCACGCTGCGTGAACTGTTCGAAACCCGAGACCGCAGCCTCGGTGTTGTTCATCGCCATGTGCGCGACAGCCAGGTTGAAGATCGCGGTGTACATCGACGGATCGAGCTTCAGCGCCTTCTCGAATTCGGTCGCGGACTCGCCAAACTTCTTCGCTTTCAACAGCGCCACACCTTTGCCCTGATAGAGCCGTGCCGGTTTGTTGGGCCGCGAATCGAGATCGTTGTTGTCGATGCCGTTCTGATAGACCTCGAGCGCTTTGTCGTTGAACCCGAACCGAATGTAGATGTCACCCAGTGCGTGATACGCCGCACCACCGGGATCGTCGCCGTCCATGCGCATGCGCGCGTTCGCCTCGATCGACTTCATGTACGCGTCCACCGCTTCGGCGTAGTTGTTCTGCCGCTCTCGGGCGAGCCCGAGGCGAAACCACGCCTTCGCGAACGTCGGGTCCTTGGACACCGCGGACTGAAACGACGTCTCGGCCTCGGAGAAGTTGCTCAGGTCCGCCAGCACGCTGCCCAGTCGGTAGGCGATCTGGGGGTTCTCCGGATCACGATCGCGCGCCTCGCGGTAGTAGCGCTCCGCGTTGTCGAGTTCGTTCAATTTGATGTGATAGATTTGGCCGAGATAGTACGCCGGTTCGGCGTACGTCACGTCCGTGGCCTGCGCTTCCTTGAGGTAGCGCACCGCGTCCACGGTGTGCCCCAGCTCAAGCGCCTCGAGCCCGCTGTTCATCGTCCGAACAGCTTCGGCCCGATCCATACTGTCGCAGGCGGGCAGTAACGCCCCGCAAACCAGCAGAATCACAAACAAACCGCTACGCGCGCGCGGTACCTTCAGTATCGATGGTTTCATCGAACCGTTCTCCAAAGTTGGATGCGGCATCTGGTCCTTCCGAGCCGGCATGATAACCCCAGAATCAGCACGGCCGCAACGCTCGAAGGGTCCGCCGAGCACACGTTGTACCGCAAAAAGAAAAGGGGTGGCAAACGCCACCCCTTTCGAAGACTGGAACCGAGACTCGCGGGTCAGGAACTGAGGTTGAACGGGTAGTTCACGATGACGATGCCGCCACCCTTGGGCTCCGGGAAGACCCAGCGGCGAATCTTACCCGCCATGCAGTTCTCCACCGAGGCGTTCTTGAGGTTCGACTCTTTGACGACCGCCGAAACCACGGAACCGGTGGCCGAGATCGTAAAGCGCACCACGACGCGACCTTGGAGCTCCTTGTTCTTCTGCAGTTCGGACTCGTAGCAGTACTTGATCTCCCGACGGTGCTGACGCACGACGCGGCGAATGATCTCTCGGTCGAGCGAACCTTGAACCACCGGCTGCCCAGGCACGATGCGAGGGACACGTGCACGACGCTCACCCAGGTCACCGGCGCCTTTGCCGTAGCCCGAGCCGCCACGGCCACCGCCGCCACGACCTGCCGTACCGACGTTGGCCAGACCGATGCCTCGCTCGGAGATACCGCCACCACCGCGGCCCGCGCCATGCAGGCCGAGTCCGCCGAAGCCGCGCGCCTCGCCGAACGAGTCACCTTGAAGGTTGCCCAACGCGTGGATCGCATCGCTACCGACCGAAGTCGCTGCGGTGCCCCACGGGCTGGCCACCATCAGCTCGCTCGCGATACCGGCGCTCATCGCGATCTCGGTATCCTGAGCCTTCTTCAGCTCCAGATCCTCGTTATCCTTGGGGCCCTTGATGGCGAGCTTCTTGTCGACGGCCTCGGCCTCTTCTTTACCGGCCTGGCCTTCCTCACCCTTGTGCTTTGCCGCGGCTTCTTCGTCGCCGCTGTCCTTCATGAAGTCCGGCTCTTCCGGCTCTTCTTGCTCGGGCGTGATCATGAGCTGCACGAAGCGGTCGTTGGCGTTGAACCCGTCCAGATCGAGGCTTCGCGCCTTGTCCGGCATCATCATCGCCAACAGCAGGAACGCGATGTGCGCGACCGCGCTGACGACCAGGTACGGCACCGGCGCGGTATCAAACGAGGCCCCCGCACCGATCAGAACCGGCAGATCGGTGAAGTGCACCAGAAACGTCGAATCCGCGATGTCGACCCGAACGCTCGTCCGCGACGACAGCGCGATCTCGTAGCCGGTACCGCCACGTCGTGCGGTCCCGTTGGCGATCGCGTCCTGCAGCGAGTGAGTCGTGTCGCCGTCGTGAATGACGCCGGACATGTTCTCCGTGAATGAGACGGAGTAGCCGCCGTTCTCGAACACCACCAGCGGGAACGCGTCGTCGCTGAACGAGCCGTCTTCGATCACGAAGTCGTTCTTCTCGTTCGGACCGATCGTCACCGACCGCGCGTTGTACGTGTTCACCTGAAGCACGTGGTCACGCCAGACGAGCGCGACTTCGAGGGTGTCTCCGCCGCGATCGCGGAAGAAGGCCTCCTGATACTCGTCGCGGTCGCGGATGTGATAGAGCGTCCACGACGTCTCTTCGCCCAGGCCTGATGCGGCGATCCCCGCGGGCATCCCCAGGTCACTGGCTTCCGGGGCAACGGACGACACCGGCGAGGCCGTCTCGATCCACTCGCCGTCGGCGTCGTAGTACCCGAACGTCACCTGCCATGCGCCGTCGTCGTCATAGAAACCGTAGCCGAGGTGGTACTCACCGGACGCGTCGTAGTAGCCGGGAATGTAATTGCCGGCGTCGTCGTAGTAGCCCTGCACGGTGTACGGCTCCACCTTGGTGCCGTCGGACAGGGTCACCATCCCTTCTTCGTCGACGTCCGCGCTCACGGGCATCTCCGTCGATGCACCGACGTCGCGCGCCGCGCTGACGGCGGGCGCTGCCGGTGTTGCAGCCGCTACCACCGCCGGTGCGACCGCTGCCGGTGCTGCTGCCACGGGCTCTGGAGCGGCAGCCGCTGCGGCGCCGATCTGAATCCGGATCACCGTGTCACCGAAGCGAAGCTCGTCGCCCGAGGAGATCTCGGACTTCGTGATCTTCTCGCCATTGACGTAAGTCCCGGTCGCGCTCCCGAGGTCGATCACGCTGAAATCGCCCGCAGGCGACCGCTCGATCACCGCGTGGATCCGGGAGACGTTGGCGTCCTCCAACCGCAAATGCGAGCTGGAGAGCTTACCGACCTTGATGACGTCCTGGTCGAGCACTTCGCTCCGCACGACCTCGCCGTCCTGAATGATCTCGACCCGCAGTACGTTAGCCATGTTGCCTTGTTCCCTGACCAATCCCTGAACTCGCCCTCATGTTACGAGGTCCGATGTCCGTGTCTAATAAGATGCCCGGGGGCGACCTCAGATATCCTCGACGCTCTTGAGCATCTCGGGAATGAAATCTTGCCGAATCCTGATGAGGCTACTCGTCTTGGAATGCTGTTCACCGGAGATGTTCGCCTCGTCGGGCTTCACCAACGCCCCTTCGACGTCGTCTCCTTCAAAATCGTAGACCGTCTCTTTCTTGTACGTGACGTCTCCCGCCGTTGCTCCGCCCATCGCCTCGCCCGCGCTGGGCAGTGCGTCTTGAGCGGCGGCCAGCTGCGGCACCGCAAGGACCAGGAATGCTACAATGGAGATGAACCGCTTCATGATCTGCTCCTCGATTCAGGACATCACGGCGTTCGGACCTGATGTCGCCTCGGACGTTGCCGTCACTGAGTTCGACAACGACGTCCGAGTAATGTTCCGCACTATCGCGAGAACGGGGTCTTTTTTTTTCTGACTAGCTTCGAAGAGACTAACACACGTTTTCGCGTCCACAAAGCTTGTCGCTACGGGGCCTGCGCCCCGTCGGGCTGCGCCTCACCACCCTCCGGCGGCTTGTTCTTGGCCTCTTCGGCCATTCTCTTCTCTTCTTCGGCCTGAGCCTTGGCATTCGCCGCCTGATCCAACAGGTCCTGGCGCAGCAGCACTTTCTGCTCCTCGAGCTGCGGGATCTGCTCCGCGGTGACCTCGATGATCTGCTGAACTTGTTCAATCCGCTTGGAGCAGTCTTCGCGGGCCGCCTCGTTCTTGGAGTTCATGCCCATAAACCCCCGGTAGTGGTCCAGGGACTTGCGATAGTGCTCCAGCGCGGTCTTCATGTTCGCGATCGTCCAGTCCATCTGCTCGATCGGGTCTTCGGGGGGCGCCGTCGTGCCGAGCATCGCGTTCTGAGCCATGTGCTCATGCTCGAGCACCCCGAGATTGAACGCGACCATCGCGTTGTTCGGATCCTTGGCCTTGATCTCGTTGTAGATCGCCTCCGCCGCCATCAGATCCCCCATCCCGCGCTTGGCGACCGCGACGGAGATCTTGGCCTCGAGGTTGTCGGGCTCTTGTTTGAGCACCGTCTCGAAGTGGGTGATCGCTTTCTCGTAGTTGCGCACGTTCAGCACGATCGCGCCGAGATTCATGTGGGCGGCGACGTGGTTCGGCGCGCGTTGCACCGCACCCTCGAAGTTTCGAATCGCGTCGTTCACCTCGTTCTTCGCCAACCAGACCAGACCGATGATGTTGTAGATGTCCGCGTTCTTGTCATCCATCAGCGTCGCGTTCAGGCACACGAGCAACGCCACGTCATAGTTGCCGCGCCGGTAGTAGATGCGGGCGAGGTTGGCGTAGGCCGCCTGATTCTCAGCGTTGCCCGCCAGCGAGAGGCGCGCGTGCTTGACGGCCTCCTTGAAGTCGCCCTGCTCGCGGAAGAACACGCTGATGTTCGAGTGGGCTTCCGGGTTGAAGCGGTCGGCCTCCACGGCACGCTGAAAGTAGCTGCGGCCCGCGTCGCGGTCGCCGGCTTCCATCGCCATCATGCCGAGGTTGACGAGCGGCGCCCCGAGTCCGGGTGCCGTTTCGACGGCTTTCTCGTAGTGCTTTCGCGCCGCGTCCTTGTCGCCTTTCTTCTCGGCGAGGACCCCGAGATTGAAGTGGGCCTTGCCGAAGTTCGGCTGGATCGACACCGCGCGCTCAAGCTGCGATTCGACCTCCGAGAGCTGGGCATCTCCACCCGCCTCGAAGGCTGCGACCGCCTTTTCGAACGCCTCCTTCGCTTTGGGGTCCGTCGCGGCCCCCGTCGCCGTGGGCTGCTTGTCATCGGGCTTGGCCTTCTTTCCGCACCCTGTGAAGGCGCCGCTCAGAGCCACCGCGATCAGAATCATCAGAACTTGTTTCATGTCGTTGCTCTCATCGTTGCGACGTCGGCTCGCTGACCGGTGGTGCCGCCTCGGTTCCCGCGTCGAGGTCCGTCAGGCGGTCCTCGTCTTCGGCTTTGGTGATGAACTTGGTGCGGACCATGCCGTCCGCGAGATACGTCGGCTCGGCGCGCAACTCGGACGGACGGCGGAACTCTTTGGGCCGCAGGCTCGCCAGTGCGATCTCCGCTTTCTTGCTGTAGCTGTTGAACCACGACTCTTTCAGCGCCACGTCGAGCGCCTTCTTGTACGCGTCGACGGCGTTGTCCTCGACCTTGGAGGCGGCGTCTTCAAGCACGCCGCGGTAGATCTCTTTTTGGTCGTAGGTGAGCCGCTTGGGAATCGCGGAGCCACGGATGTTTTCGGCGAAATCCTGATAGCTCGCACCGATCTGATACAGCGCCGCGATCGCCCAGTCGGGGCGGCGGAACTGAATCACGGCCTCGAAGATCTCCTGGGCCTCTTTGCCGGCCTTGGTCTTCTTCTCCAGCGCGGCTTTTAGCTTCGTCTCGTTGGGCGAATCAATCGTGATGCTCGCCATCTCCTTGAAGGCTTCGACGCCGAACATGAACTTCGCCTGAGCCGCCGCATCACGGCCGGCCTTCATCGCCTCTTGGTCGGCCTTGTCGAAGCCGTTGAACGCCGCCAACGTCTTCTTGTACCAGGCCTTGGCTTTGCCCTCGTTCGACTTGCCACCGAGCTTGTCGTAGTGCAGCCCGATCCGGATGTGGGCCTGCATGTAGTGGTCCGGTGAGCCGTTCTTGCGGAACTTCTTGATGAAGTTGTTGTACTGGTCGAACGCTTTGCTCTGATTGCCCTGCTGAGCGTAGATCTCGCCGATCAGGAAGTAGACCTCGGCCGACCGCTTCTGGTCGCGGGTGCCGTAGTTCTCCAGATACTTTTCGAAGTTCTTGATCGCGAGGTCGAGCTGGCCCAGTCCGTGGCGGAACGTCGCGGCGTTCGACAGCGCCTTCTCCGCGTCCTCGAGCTTCGGATAGTTGTCCGCATAGAGCTCGTAGAACTTCGCGGCTTCGGAGTACACCGCCAGCGCGTGGTAGTTGCCGCCGATCATGAACAGCGACTTGGGGGCCAGCTCGGAGTCGGGACGCTCCTTGAGCAGGAAGATCCGAACCTGGATCGCCTTGCCCAGCTCGCGCTGACGTTCGAACGCCAACGCGGCGGAGTACAGCGCCTTGTCGACCAACTCCGACTGCGGGAAGTCGCGGAAGAACGCCACGAAGCAGGTCGCGGTCTCCTTCCAGTTCTCGGCCTGCTGGAACTGATCACACTTCTTGTAGCGAATCGACGAATCGAGGGCGACGAGGTCCGCGATGAACGACTCATCTTTGATCGGTCGCTTCTCCAGGTACTCGAGGACCGCAGCATGAAGGTCGTCGAAGCGATTGAGTAGATTGAGCGCATCCAGATGCAGGTTCGCAGCGATCACGGAGAGCCGGTGATCGGGGTGGTTGTAGGCGACGTCCTTGAACGCTTCCGCGGCCTCCGCAAGATGGTCGAAGTCGTAGTACACGCGAGCCATCGTGTACTTCACGTCGACGATCCGTTCGCCGTCGGGGTTCAGCTCCGAGTACAGCTTACAGGCCCGGATCAGCTTCTGATGCAGGTCCGGAATCTCTTTGGGTGTCGGGGCCGGCTTGATCTTCTCTTCGATGACCTTGCCGTCCTTGTCCTTCTTCTCTTGCGTCGAAGCGATGATCTGCTCCTGGCGCTTGTTCAGGTCCGCCTGCTCCTCGGAGATGCTCACGATCTTGAAGTAGCTGAGCACGAGGCCGTGCACCGACTCGTTCGTGTATTCGCCCTTGGGCTGAATCTCGACGACGCGTTCGTAGGCGGCGGCGGCCTCCTCCCACTTCTGCAGCTTGTACAGCAGCTCCCCGTAGAAGAACGTCATCTGGTACTCTTTCGCGTTGTCGCGGAAGGTCTCCAGGTAGAACTTGTACAGGAAGTAGGCCATCGCATAGAGGTCGGGGTTTTTCGTCTTCTGCGCTTCGCGGTGATACGTCGTCGACCAGGCGCGGATCATCTCTTCGACTTCGGCCCGCTTGCGCGCCCACTCGTCCTTCTTCATGTCCGCGAACTTGCCGGCGTCGGCGAGCTGAACGAGCTTCATCAGACGGACCAACTCCTCCACGGCTTCCTTGGAGTACGAGTTGACGGTCGTCGTGTTGCGCACGATTTCACGCTGGTAGTCGATCGTCTTGATGCTGTCCTTGTTCAGACCGATCAGCTCTCGAAACAGGCGCGTCGAGTCCGTCGGATTGCCTTTGTCGGCGTACAGCACCGCGAGGCGCTCCGACATTTCCAGCCACTCGTCCTTGTCGTCGGAGATCTTGCGGAAGAACGCGACGGCCTTCTCGGGCGCTCCGAAGAACGAGTACGTCAGCACGACGTCTTTGCGCGTTTGGCGCACGAGGCCGGAGCTCGACGAGACGCTCGGGTTCGACTTGGCGATCGCGAGGGTCTCGAGGAACGTATCGAGGGCCTTCTCCTTGCCTTCGAGGTTGAAATGGCACCACGCCTCTTTGTAGCGAGCGTAGCCATGGACGCTGGATTTGGGGTACTTGCGCACGCGCTTGTAGGCCTTGAGGGCCGACTGCATATCGTCTTTGTCGAAGTAGTAGTCGCCGAACGCGAGCAGCACGTTGGGCACGAACTTCGACTTCGGATAGTCCGCGATCAGACGACGGAAGATGTCCAAGGCCTCGTCGCGCTTGTTCACCTCCATGAGGTTGGCGCCGAGGTAGTAGTAGACCTGGTCCAAGTCTTTGAATTGGGGGTAGTTGCGGATGATATCGACGTAGATTTCGACGGACTCCTCGCGCAGGCGCTTGGACTCCTCCAGCATCTTCTTGCGCGTGATCTCACAGGCCTTGGCCTTGCCGTCCTCTTTGGCATCTTGCAGCGCGAAGCATTCGTCCTGCTTGATGAAGGACTCCTGCTCGTACCACTTCGACTTCTCCCAGTAGAGTTCCGAGAGATTGAAGAGGAAGTCGGCCCGCTGCGGATTGCCCTTCGGCGCCTTATCGATCAGGGTCTTCATCCGAACGATCCCTTCGTCGATCTTCTTCACGGACTGCTGCTGCTTGTCCACGACGAACAGGTTCTTGGGCTTCGTCGAAGCGTCGAGTTTCTCGCGCTTCTCCTGTTTGACCTTCGTCGCCTCGACGGCGATCTCGGTCTTGTCCTCCTGGGCGCTGCCCAGGCTGGCACACAACAGAACCGCGAGCGCGCACGTGATGCTGGCGCCACGTCGAATCCACGGAAACTTGCTCAACTTTGTGTTCGTCATGCTCTCTCCTGCGCTGCTCGACGCGAGCGCGATTCGTTCTGCCGTACTACCGCTTGCACTCTGAATTCACCGTAAACAGGTAAAAGCCCAGCTCATCGCGCCAGTACTCGCCCTCAAACGTCCAGTACAACTCTTCGTCCGAGACGTTGACGCGCGGCTTCTTCGTCACGTTCGCGTCGACCTCCATCTCGCTGCGGAGGTCGGCCTCGATTTCGCCGCGCTCGGCGCGGGTGACTTCGAACAGAATCTTCTCCTGCTCCAGCGAGAAATCCTGCAACTCCCGCGCGACGCGTTCCAGCCGCTGGGCGACAATGCCGCCCGCGTCGCCGCGCGCAAAGCTCATCGCCAACTCGGACTCCTGGATCAACGTGGACCCGAGTCCGCTGCCTTTCCAGGTCGAGGGCATCTTGCCGATCTTTTCGATCTCTTGCTGAATGGCCTCAATCAGCTTCATCTTGTTCTTCACCTGCTGGTCGTCGATCGCGGTGCCTGCGACGGCCTGCAACTCCGGCGACTCTGCGCCGTCGCGCACGGCCAGGAGCCATTCGTACATCGCCTCGGGGTCATCGGACTTCGACGCGATCACGGACTGCACCTCACTGAGCATCGGCTCGTAGGTGTACGCGAACTCCTCCAACTCGGCGCGAACCCGGTCGTACTTGCAGTTGTAGAAGAAGATCACCGAGGACAGCACCGGCGCCTCGGGGAAGTACTCCGTCTTGAAGAACGGACTGTTCAACGTGTGCAGGTTGCCGAGCGCCTTGTTCCACTGGTCGACCTGGAAGTACGCCCAGCTCGACTCGAACAGCGCGGTCGGCCACAGCCGTGAGCGCCGCGACAGCAACCCGTAATACTTCAGGCTCGTGTCGTATTGGCCGGTCGAGTAGAAGACGCGCGCCATGCCGAGGTTCGTGAACTCGAGCAATTTATCTTCGGCGGGCAACATCTTGCCGCCTTCTTTCTTGGCCGTCAGCACGCGCAACGTGTCTTTGAACGCCGCCACGGCCGGTTCGGCGTCGTAGTTCGCGACGTGCGTGACGCCGGCGATGTAGCGCGCTTTGGAGTAGTCGGGGCTCGCCGGCGTGACCTGGTTGAGCATCGTCAGCGCATCCTCGACCTCGAGCTGCGAGTACAGATAGCGCCCCACGAGGTACGCGAATCGATCCCGATACTTTTCGGGGACGTCGGCGGAGAAGTCCTTGTACGCCGCAAGCCGTTCCATCAACAGCGGATCCTCGGGCGTCACGTCCGTCAACAACACGAGGCCGCGCAGCGTGGGGATGAAGAACGGATGGGTCTCACCGACATCGACGATCTTGCCGAAGTACGTCAGCGCGCCCTGATACAGCTCCATCTTCAGCAGCGTCTTCCCGAGCTCGTACTCCGCCTCGCCCGCGAACGGCTCCGAAGCGGGATCACCGGCCTGCAAGATCTTGAAGAACAGCAGGCTCGCCTCATCATACTTCTTCTGGCCGTAGAGGGTCTTGCCCTCGGCGAGGATCTTAGCGCTGGGGCTGTTCGGATCCCCGGCGGCGGCGACGGGTTTGACGTCCTCCTCCCCGAAGCTCATCCCACCGCCGTCGTCCTTCTTCTGCGCGGAAGCCACCAGCGGCAGACCAGCTGCCATCACGAACACCGCGAGGTACGTCAAGCTACGAAGAGTCACTTCGAAACTCCAACATGGGGGGATTCGACGTCCGGATCAATCGCGCCTGTCACCCGTGCTCGCGTCGCGAGGTGGGCTTCGAGGTGGGCCAAATTGACATGCCGTCGATGCATAATATCCGTGCAAACCACTGTTTGCTGAGCGCGTCCAAACTACCCGAGGGACTCTGGAGCGTCAAGCTGCCGGGGGCCCGCCAATCCTTGCCAAAAGCGACGGTGCGGGCGGTCTGCGAGGTCCTGTTTTCCCTCAGACAACAAAGGCCCGGGAATGTTCCCGAGCCCATTCGTCCGACGATCGACAACCGTCAAAGTAACTCGTCCTGCACGCAGTAGCGACGACCGCTCTGGAACACGAACTCCAGGCAGGTGCCGGACGGACAGTCACCGTCGTCGGAACAGGTCTTCGTGCAGAACGGATCGGACCCGCGATAGCGTCCGCAAGAGCGGGTATCGCACTGGATCTGGTTGTCCACCACGCAGCTGCGCGATGGGCCATCGTTCTGCCCGCACGTCGAGACCGCCGGGTCCGGGGAGTTGGCGTCCAGATCGCAGGGGTTATAAAGATCGTCTGCGCAGCCGACCAAGAGAGCCATCGATCCAGCAGCCAAAAGCGCCGTCACCGTCAGCCCAACATTCGTGCTCCACTCGCGCATCCACGTCTCCTTGCCAATCACCGATAGCGGTGCCCAATGTGCAACTACGACCCCCGAACCGTCAAGTTTGTTCGGTGCCGAGGCCCGACACGAAAGAAGGGCTGACGATCAACGTCAGCCCTTCGATAGCTTCTGGCGGCGTGAGTAGGGACTACTCGTCGCCTTCCTCTTCGTCCATGCCTTCGTCTGCGGGCGCCTCTTCATCCGGCGCTTCCACTTCTTCCTCGGCAGGGGCTTCCACTTCTTCCATCGGAGCGGACTCCGGCTGCTCGGCCGGAGCCTCGTCAGCCTTCTTCTCTCCACCGGAACAGCCGACAGCTCCCATCATGGCGACAGCGGCAAATGCGACCATCAATCGACGAATCATCATGTTCTCCTTAGTTCGTGAACTGCGGACGATCACTCGCCGCTTTCCTCGCCATCCGCCGACGCGTCTTCCGCAGCAGCTTCCTCAGCAGGCGCTTCTTCTTCGGCAGCAGCTTCCTCGGCAGGCGCCTCTTCGGCGGGCGCCTCAACGGCAGGAGCCGTCTCTTCGGTCGGCATGGCGTCGGCTTTGGGCTCCGATCCGCCGCAAGCCACCGAGCCAGTCATCGCGATTGCCATCAATAGGGTGCGAATTTTCATTAAAGACTCCTTTCGTTGAGAATCCGGGGTTCCCGGATTCCTCTGGATGTGATCCCGAGGGATCGGATGTTCCATGCGTCGCTGACGTTGGCACTATGGACCAGAACCGAATCGGCCACAACATTTTTGATGCGCCCCTCAGCGCAGACGTGTTGACGCATCGAAGGCCGCGGCGTGATGACGAACGCTTTGTGTGTCCAGGTCCACGCCGATCACATCGAACCGGGCCACGACGCGACGCAGCCGCTTCTCCGCCAGGTACAACTTCGCCAGCGTCACCAGCTTGCGCCGTTTCCGTTCGTTCACCCGCACTTCGGGGAGTGGGCCGCGCGTACGCTCTCGGGTCTTGACCTCCACGAACGCGATCACCGTGACGTCGTCAATGCCCCACGGCTCGCGCCGACAGGCGATGATGTCGATCTCGCCGATCTCGCGACACCAGTTTTGTTCGAGAATTTCCCACCCCGCTTCCAGGAGCTCGGCCGCGGCCAGCTCCTCCCCCCGCGCAGCGGTCTGACTGTCTTGCATTCGCGCCTCCGATCACCCGTACGTTATCGGGCGGGCGCGGTGCGCGTTGCGAACTTTCGACATCGAAGCCCGCACAATGCAACAATTTCAACCAGTTACTTCGGCGCCTTCGCCGGCGCGCTCACCCCCGCGGCGAGGCGCTCGCGAATCACGTCCCCGAGAGGACGGCGCGTCAGTGATTTCCAGGCGTGTTCGCGCAACAGATGGGTGCTGGAGTTGAGCTCCTTGCCGTTTGCATCCAGCTTGCTCGGGGTGCCTTCGACGTACAGCACCAGGTCGCCCCACTGCTCGATGTACACCCGTTCGCGCACGTCGGGACCGTTTCGCACCAAACACGTCGACTGGCCGTGCTCGCCGTTCGCGCCCTCGATGAGCGCCTTGGGGTACCGGTGTTTCGAGATCGCGACGGCCGCGTCGTAGAACTCCCGCGCCTCCCCCACGCTATCCCAGGAC
>JBFIHF010000040.1:0-28538 GCA_041601915.1 Bradymonadaceae bacterium | reverse complement strand
CGGGGTTTGGTGCGGTCATAGCGCCTCCTTGTGGAGGCGTTATCGGCAGCAGGTCGCGATCGTTGCAGAATTAGTGGGGTGGTGGGGTGGTGGGCCTTTGTTGGCGGGGCGATCGCGGGTGCGTGGGTCGGCGCGGGTCAGGGACCGACGGCGAGGGCGCGATGGGGGTCGAGTACTTGCTTGAGGGTCTGCGCCGAGTGCGACCAGTGGATCGCCTCGTCGTCCACGATCGGCCGCACGTCGAGAGCACGGCCCGCAACTCGTGCCGGCAACTCCGAGACGACCTTTCCCTTGGCGTAGCGCACATACGCGTGCGCATGGTGGCGAGTCCAGTTCCAGATCGTGACGTTTTCCACGGACGGCGGGAGCGAGTCGATCGCGGCACCGAGATCGCGGGTGCTGAAGGCGGCATTCACCGTGCGCATCGAGGTCACCAACGCGCGGCGGTCGGGGTGCGACGCCTCGAGCTCGGCCCGCTTGTGCGCCACGTCAGCGGTTCCCCCGATCTCGCACGCGACGTCGTGGCGGCTCATCAGCGTCTTGGTCGCCAGATCGACGAGGCGTGAGGGGCCGTGCAGCGCGATGAGCAACTCATCGGAGGAGGCCTTGTGGCTCGTCCAGGTGATCCACGAGGGACGAATCCCGAGATCCCACGCGTCGTTCACGATCGCCGCTGCCTGACCGAAGCGCTCGGGCTTCCACACCATCAGGCGCGCTTCGCTGGGCGCCCACGCGACCATCGTGGCGTCGAGAATCGCTCCATAGGCGCCTTCGCCGGAGATGAAAATCCAGCGCAGATCGGGGCCGGAGGCCTTTCGCGGTGCCGCCAAGTATCGATAGTCGGCGGTCGCGGTCGCCCCGGAGAGCGCCACACAGCCGGTGCGCACATCGCCGTCCCAGAGCTCGCGGTGCACCGAGTTGAAGCGACTGAGCAAGCCCCCCAGCGTCGCCGACGCCGGATACAACCGGTAGCGATCCAGCGAGAGCCCTCGGTCGCCAAGCTCGGTCTGAAGATCCCCCCACCGAACCCCCGCCTCGACGCGCACGAGCTTGGACTCGCGGTCCACAGAAATGACGCGCTTGCAGCTCTCGGTGCGGATCACATCGAAGCCACTGCTGGCGATCGCGGGCGTGCGGACATGCTGCCCATCGCCGAGGATCACGCGCGGGCGCTCGACGTCGAGCAACGCTTCGCGCAGCTCACCGGCATCTTCGGGCCACCATTCGGACTGCGGCTGCGGAATCGCGCGCTTCTCGTAGAACGTCTTTGCGACCTTCGTCTTGTGTTTCATGGCCAGGCCTCCGTGCCCTCAGCTTCGGACCAGACCTTGCCGGGATTCAGGATGCGGTCGGGGTCAAAGGTCTGCTTGAGTGCTTCGAACAAGGCGCGCCCGCCGGGATGATCGCGTCGGGTGAACCCGGCCTTCGACACGCCAACGCCGTGATGGTGCGCGACGCTGCCACCGGCCCTCGCCACGGCCTCGAGGCCTGTCGCCCAGGTGGCCTCGTAACGCCGCAGCGTCTCGTCGGTGTCCGCCCCAAAACCCGCGAACGTGAAGTAGATCGAGCTTCCTTCGGGATAGGCATGGCTAAAGTGCGCCAGCACGAGGACATGCGGCGCCAGGGCGCGACGCACGCTCTCGTAGAGCCGCGTCAGGTTGGACCACGTCGTCGAGACCTCCATCGTGTCGACAAACGCGCCGGCGTCGTACATCGGCGACTGTTTGTACGACACGTCCATGCGGTGCCGCAGCCAGTGTTCGCCGGGCTCGCGCCCGAGATCGATGCCGCGCCGACCAAGCAGGTCGAACGCGTAGTCGGCCTCGTTGTCGACGATGGGTGACTCGCCCTCGAAACCCACGACGAGCAGGCAGTCGGCCGGGAGCACATCGATCAGCGCATTGAGCGTCAGTGGCTGCCCGAGGATGCGGTTCAGCAGCGCCTTCGACACCGTGGACATGCGTCCCTTGAGCTCGCTCGCGACCGGGACCGGCAGCACGTCCATCGCGACCTCGCCCAGCTTCGCCGTCAAGGCGCGCGCCGTCAGTCCCTGGGCCGGGCCGCCGCTGCCGGCGCTCTTTCGCTTGGCAAGCAGGCTGTCGAACTCATCGTACAACCGCACCACGGCGGGACGCAGCCCCGCTTGCATCATCTCGCGGATCGCTTCGAGGGCGCCGTTCACCGTTCGGAACTGAAACCCGCGGTAGAGCTGGATGGACGGCTTCTTGCTCACCCGCAGCGTCGATTCGGTCAAGATGCCGAGGGTTCCTTCGCTGCCGACAAAGAGCTGCGTCAGGTCCGGTCCACAGTCGGGCACGAGGTCGCGCGGACTCGCGGCGGTTGGATCAGGTCCCGTCTCGATCACGTCGCCCGCTCCCGTCACGACACGCATCGACGCGACCATGTCCTCCATCTTGCCGTAGCGGCTCGAGTACTGCCCGGCGCTGCGACCGGCGAGGTAGCCCCCGACCGAGGAGCAGTAGAGCGACGATGGAAAGTGGCCCAGCGTGAGCCCTCGCCGATTCAGTTCGACCTCCATGTTCATGCCGATGATGCCGCTCTCCACGCGCATCGTCATGTCGTCGTGATTCGTTTCGACGATCGACTTGAGGCGCTTCAGGTCCACGACCACGCCGTCGTTGTCGGCGAGCGTGCCTCCGCACACGCCGCTGCCCGCCCCGAAGGGCACGATCGGCGTCGATGTCCGGCGTGCCCACTGAATCACGCCCAACACTTCGTGCTCATTTCGCGGCTGGACCACTGCGGCGGGCTGGTGCCGATGAAGCTGCCGCCCCCGCGACATGATGATCCCGCGAGGCCAGCAGTCGGCGTTGTACGCGAGCCGGTCCGGCACGCTCGTGAGCACGAAGTCGTCGCCGACAATCGAGGCCAAGTCGCGCCGTAACGTCTTTGATTCGGGTGGTTTCACAGGGAGCCTTTCGCGGGACAGACCATCTTATGCCACAGTCGCCTCCCGTGCTCCACATGCGCGTCCGGCGCCGCCATCTCGCCGGGTGCCAACTCCAAAGTTTGGTGGTAAACCACAGACATGGCGAAATCCCTGAGTCCTGCGGTCGAGAAAGCGACCGCCTATTGCACGTACTGCCCCAAACTGTGCCGCTTCTCGTGTCCGGCTGCCGAAGCCGAGAACCGGGAGACGGTGACGCCGTGGGGCATGATGCGACTGCTGGAGTACGTGCGAACCGGGGACGTCGAAATCTCCGACGACGTCGCAGAGATCTTCTACCACTGCATGGGGTGCCGGCGGTGCCAGGAGTGGTGCAAGCACGACAACGACGTCCCCGAGGCGATGTGGGCGGCGCGCGCGATGATGCGGGAGAAAGGGCATGGTCCGCCGGAGCTCGCGGGGTTCGTCGACTTCTTCCTCGAGGAGAACTCGCCGCATCCGACCGCACGGGCGCTGACGGACGTCGACCGCGCGACGGTCGACGCGTTCGATCCGGCGTCCACGATCGTGTTCATGCCCGACTGCGAGACGCGATTTCACTACCCCGAGCTCATCGTCCGCGCCGGCAACTTGATCGAGGCGGTCGAGGGTCGCAAGGCGCGACTGCATACGCGCGATGACGGCGTCGGCCACGCCTGTTGCGGGTTTCCGGTGCTCTCGGCCGGTGACGAGCCCGGGTATCAAAGGTACCGCGAGGAGCTGGAAGCGGCGCTGGTGGGTGCCGACTACGTGATCACGGACTGCGCAGCGATGGCCTCGCTGTACCGCGAAGAGTCGAGCTTCGGGCGGCCAGGCTCGCTCACCGTGCTGCACCTCGTGGAGTGGTTGAGCGAGATGCTCCCGACCCTCGACGTCCCGCATCCCGTGCCGGTCGGCGGGTTGAAGCTCCACGATTCGTGCTTCGTCACGCGCCAGCTCGATCTGGGGCAACAGACCCGCGACGTACTCGCCGCGCTGCTCGACGGCACGCTCGCCGAGTTTGCCGTGAATGGTTCCGACGCGCCGTGCTGCGGCGGCCCGGGCCACTACCACGTCGTCGCGCGCGACGCGTCCGAGCGCTGCGCCGCGGACCGCCTCGCGCAGATGGAGCTCGAGGGTGGCGACGCGATCGTCTGCGCGTCGGCGACCTGCAAGAAGGCCTTTCGCCGCGTGGGCGGCGACGGGACGTTGGACTTGCTCGAGGTCGCCTGCCGAGCCATGGGGGTCTGATGAGCCCGTATCGCACGTTCGTCGTCGCCAATCCGCAGGCCCGCGCGGGCGAAGTTCAGCGCGAGTGGGACCGCATCGAGCGCATGCTTCGAGCGAAGCTGCCGGAACTCGACTACGCGTTCACCGAGGGCCCGGACCACGCCACCCTGCTCACGCGACAAGCGCTGCGCGAGGGATGGGAGATGGTGGTCGCCGTCGGTGGCGACGGCACCTTCAACGAAGTCGTGAACGGCTTCTTCGAAAAGATCGATCCCGAGGCCTTCGACCGCGACGACGAAGGCTTCGTGCGCATGGTCAGCGACGATCCGCTGGTACCCATCAACCCCGATGCGGCGTTCGGGATGCTGCCGATGGGCACGGGCGGCGACTTCCGGAAGACCGTCGGCATCATGGGCGACCTGGCCGAGAACATCGATCGGCTCGGCGGCGACAAGACTCGGCCGTGCGACATCGGGGTCCTGAGCTACGTCGATCACGACGGCAAGCTCGCGAGCCGCGCCTTCGTCAACATTGCGAGCTGCGGTTTCTCGGGCAAAGTCGATCGCGTCGTCAACAACATGTGGAAGGGGCTCGGTGGCCCGGCCAGCTTCCGGCTCGGGTCGACGTGGGCCTGGGTGAGCTGGAAGAATCAGCCGATCCGGATCCGGCTCGACGGGACCGAAGAGATCTCGGGGGACTTCTTCATGGCCGTGGTCGCCAACGGTCAATACTTCGGCGGTGGTATGTGGGTCGCGCCCCAGGCGCAGATCGACGACGGACTCTTCGAGGTCGTGTTGCTGCGCGACTTCTCCAAGCTCGCGTCGGCCACGCTGATTTCGAAGATCTACGAAGGTCGCCACTTCGATCACGCGGAAACCTCCCGGCACGAGGCCGCAAACGTGTCGATGCTCGCCCTGGGCGCCGATCCGGTTCTCATCGACCTCGACGGCGAACAGCCCGGACGACTCCCCGCGATGTACTCCATGCACGCGAGCGCACTCCGGCTGAAGGTTTGAGATGAGTCGACGGCACGAATTGCACCACCTCGTGAAGAACCTGCGCCAGTATCTGCAGTGGCAGGCCGTGCCCCTGAGTGGCGCCGTCGGCGCACCGAGCGCCGATCGCGAGGCGTTTGAGACCGGGCGAAGCAGCCGACAGCGCGAGACGCTGGCGCGAACGCTGGAGGGACCGAAGGCGCCCACGATCGCGAGCGTGCCTCCGATCGCCGACGCGAAGCCGAAGCCGCCCGCAGTCGCCAAGCCCGCACTGTGGAAGGACGAACGACTCAGCCGAGGTCCGCGCAAGACGTTCGCGCCATCGCCGTCAGCTTCCCCATCCGTCGAGACGTTGGACGACATCCGGACCGATCTGGGCGAATGCACACGCTGCGCGCTGTGTGCGGACCGCAAGACGATCGTCTTTGGCGCCGGCGCCGCGGATGCGCGCGTGATGTTCGTGGGCGAGATGCCGGGATTTGACGAGGATATGCAGGGAGTGCCGTTCGTCGGCAAGGCCGGCGAGCTGCTCGACAAGATGATCGTCGCGATGACGCTGAGCCGCGACACCGTGTACGTCGCAAACGTCATCAAGTGTCGGCCGCCCAGCAACCGCGACCCCGAACCCGCCGAGATCGCGGCGTGCGCACCCTTTCTGCAACGTCAGGTGGCAGCGGTACAACCCGAGGTGATCGTGGCGCTGGGCAAGTTCGCGTCGAACATGCTCAGCGGGACCGACGGCCCGCTGAACGAAATTCGGGGACAATGGCAGCAGTGGAACGGGGTGCCGGTGATGCCGACGTTCCACCCGGCTTACCTGCTCCGAACTCCGGCCGACAAAGGCCTCGCCTGGGAAGACCTCAAGAAGGTCATGGCGCGACTCAACCTGAGCGTACCGAAGTCCCGCTAGCTGATCTGGTCCTCGATTGCTCGCTCCCAGATCCGGCGCGCGATGATGCGCTTGGCATTGTGCTCGAGCCACTCCGCGCCGCCCGTCGTGATGAGGCACACGCGCGCATCGTCAGTGCCGAACGTCGTGTCCTCCCCGCCGATCTTGTTCGCGACGATCATGTTCGCAGCCTTGCGTTCGAGCTTCGCGCGGCCGCGCTCCAACACATCGTGGGACTCGGCGGCGAAACCGATGATGTACGGAGCTTGATCACGGCCGAACCTCTCCCCCAGCGCGGCGAGGATGTCCGGGGTGCGCTCGAGCGCCAGCGTCGGCGATGACTCGGCTTTGGCGCGTTTGAGTTCGGACGGTTCTGCCGCTCGCCAGTCGGCGACGGCGGCGGCCTTGACCACGAAGTCCGCCTTGTCGGCGCCCGCCATCACGACTTCGAACATGTGTTCCGCGGTGTCGACGTCGATGCGGCTGACGCCGTATGGCGTGTCGAGCGCACTGGGCCCCGCGACGAGGATCACGTCCGCGCCCAGGATGCGCGCCTCACGCGCGATGGCAAAGCCCATCTTGCCCGTCGACGGGTTGGAGATGAAACGCGCCGGATCGAGGTGCTCGCGGGTCGGACCGGCGGTCACGATCACGCGCTTGCCCGCCAACGGCTTGGGGCTCGCCGCGTGATCGACGCAATCCATGAGCACGTGCGCGTCGGGCAGCCGCCCTGGACCGACTTCCTTACACGCGAGCTCTCCCTGGTCGGGATCGATGACATGGTAGCCGTACTCCTCAAGGAGCAGCAGATTGCGTTGCACGGCCGGGTTGAGGAACATCCGGGTGTTCATGGCCGGGGCCACGACGACGGGGGCCGTCGTCGCGCACACCACGGTCGTGACCAGATCCGGCGCCAGGCCCCCCGCGAGCTGCCCGATCAGATTCGCGGTGGCCGGGGCGAGCAAGACGACATCGGCCCAGCGCGCGAGGTCGATGTGGCCGATCTCCGACTCGTAGGTCGCGTCGAACACCTCGGTGCCGACGACGTTCTCCGAAAGGACCTGCAGGGTGAGCGGCGTGATGAACTCGCGCGCGCCCGGCGTCATCATGACGCACACTTCGTCGTGCCGTTTCTTGAACGCGCGCACGATCTCGGCGGCCTTGTATGCCGCGATGCCACCTGAAACGCCCAGCAAGACTTTCATCGCGCCGTCTCCTGTAGATAGTCCATCAGATTCACGAGCATGTACGCCGTGGCCCCCCACACATTGTGGCCCTGAATATCGAAATAGTGCATCGGGAACCGCACGCCCTGCCACTCCATCTGCTCGAGGCGATGCAGCGACTCGTCGATGAAATCGGTCAGGGGCGTCTGGATGATCGTCTCGATCTCGTCCGGATTGGCCTGCAGCTCGTAGGGCTGCGAGAACTCACCGACAAAGACCGTGACCTCGAAACCGGTCACCGTCGGCATCTGCATCAGGGCGCCGTAGACTTGGACGTCGGCCGGGATGAGCGCGATCTCCTCGTGGGACTCGCGCAGCGCCGTCCCCGCGAGGTCGATATCGTCATCGTCACGGCGGCCCCCCGGGAAGCTAATTTCGCCCGAATGCTTGCGGAGCTTCGAGGAGCGCTTGGTCAGCACGACGTCCATCGCGCCGTTTCGCTCGGTCAGCGGGATGAGCACCGCCGCGGGCGCGAGCTCGTCGAACATCTCGTCGAGGGCGCGGAACTCACGAACCCGCATGCGCGGCTTCTCGCTGAGAAGCCGTAGTCGCCCGCGGATGTCGTCCGGATTCACTTGCGCACTCGCACCTTGAAGACGTTCTTGCCGTCGCGCTCGCCGTCATGCCGAAGCTCGATGAGTTCGAGCGCCAGCTTTCGAATCTGACCACGGGACAGCCGGATATGGGCGTACTCGTCGTCCTCCACTCGGATGACGCGGCACTCGCCGAGTTTCGGATGGTCCAGAATATCGCCCGCTTTGACCAACGGCTCGTCGAAGTCGTAGCTGCCGTAGATCTCGCTGGCGTCCTTGGCGGGCGTTGGTCTGCGCAACCCCGGCTTGTCGCGCTGGGACGCGGGCTTGATCTCATCGCTGGCCTCCATCGCATCGGCCCAGCTCACTTCAGACTTCTGGGTCCCCGCGGTGCCGGCCGGCTCCGCCACGGTTTGGGGCTCCTTGCGCTCCCGGGGGGGCGCGACGGGGGGCCCGACCGCGTCCACGCGCCTCGCCGGCGTGGCCGACGCCGCGATCGACGCGATCGGAAAGCGTCCCGTCGCGGGGTCCAGCTTGCGCTCGATCACGAGGTCTTCGAACGTCTCGATGACGAACTCGCACTCGTCGGCGTGAGCTCGCCTCAACTGCCCGTAGACGAGCTGCGGACCCGCGGGGCCCTGCGAGCACAGCAGGGCGTCCACGCTGAGCACGACCTGGTCCCCCAGTTTGGCCATTCGACCGTCGAGATGAACGATGTCGAACGGACCGGCGTGATCCACGATCGCCACGTATTCGCGCCTCGTTGCGTCGAATCGTACGAGCTCGACATCGCGCAGCGTCCCCGTCGCCCGCAGCGTCGCGGAGCTGAGATCGTTGGCATCACAGAGCAGGGTGAGGGACTCGATGACATCGTCTCCCTCGTCGATGCGCCCAACAAAGGCGCGAATGGAGCGGGTCTCTTCGAAAAGCACTTCGTTCTCCTGCGGCGTTCACCGGCGGCAGACGGTGTCACAGTTCCCGCATGTCGGCAACGTCTTGGTCCGCTGGTCTGCTGGTCGCCGGTCAGATTCAAACTAAGACCCACACTCGGTTCATGGAGCCACCACGCGAAGCGTCGAGCAACCTCGTGCCTGCTGGTGAACCGCGGCCTCCCCCGTGAAGCGCGAATGCCTCGGGCGCTTCGCGTGGTGGTTCGTAGTTGATGTGTGGGTCTTAGTTTGAAATTGACCAGCAGACCAGCAGACCAGCGGACCAGCGGAGCGGAACGGCCCACTTGTGTTGAGTGTACGCCTTAAGATCCTACCTATAAGGTCGTACTAGGTCGTACTAGGTGTATCGAGGCCCGGGGCGCGACCCGTCAAACAGTGTGCTCTCGAGGCGCTCGACGAGCGGCCGGATCGATTGCTTGTCCAGCGCCGAGATCGCGACCGCCCCGTACAGGCGCGCGGCCAGTGCAGCCTGGCCGGCGGGCAGCTTGTCCGCTTTGTTGAACGCGATGAGCTGTGCTTTGGCGTCGAGGCCGAGGTCCGCCAGAATGCGATTCACCGACTCGATGTGCGACGCGTGCTGCGGATTCGCCGCGTCGACGACGTGCAGCAGCAGATCGGCCTCCTCCAGCTCTTCGAGCGTCGCCTTGAACGCTGCGACGAGGTCCGAAGGCAGATCGTGAATGAAGCCGACGGTGTCGGTGAGCACCAGCTCGCGCTCGTTGGGGAAACGCAGCCGTCGCGTGGTGGGCGTCAACGTCGCAAAGAGCATGTCCTCACTGAGAACTTTGGCGTTGGTCAGCTGATTGAGCAGCGTCGACTTCCCCGCGTTGGTGTAGCCGACGATACTCACGACCGGAACCGCATTCTGGGTCCGCCGCTTGCGACGGACCTCGCGCTGCTGCGCGAGCTTGCCGATGTCTTGTTCCAACTTTTGGATGCGGTCATGCGCCCGCCGGCGGTTGATCTCGAGCTTCGTCTCACCAGGCCCGCGACCTCCGATTCCCCCCGTCAATCGGCTCATCCCGGTGTTCTTGCCGCTCAACCGAGGCAGATTGTACTTGAGCTGGGCGAGCTCGACCTGAACCTTGCCGTCCGACGACGTGGCGTGCTGCGCAAAGATGTCGAGAATCAGCTGCGTTCGGTCCACCACGCGCAGATCGGTGCTGTTCGTGATCGAGCGCATCTGACCGGGCGTGAGATCCTGACCGAAGAGCAAGAGGTCGACGCCCAGCTGCAGCGCTCGCAGCTCGATGTCTTCGAGCTTGCCGGATCCAACCGCAAACTTCGGATGCAGCGATTGCCGGCGTTGCACCACCGTCTCGACGATCCGGACGCCGGCGGTGCGACACAGTTCGTGCATCTCGCCAAGTTCGGTATCGACGCCGCGATCACCCGGGGTCGATACGTAAATGAGCAGTGCCGGTGCTCCGGTCGTCGTAACGGCGTCGGCCGTCTTCCGCTGAAACTCGGCCTCGAGCTCCAGGATGAACCGCTCGAACTCGAAATCGAGGTCTGCGGGCGTGCGGACGCGCTGCACGTCCCACGTCCGCCCCTCGGGATTGTCCGGCAGCAGGTGGCCCCACTCCACGGACCCGGGGTAGCCGCCCGGCCCCACCCCGACGGACACCACGAGGTCGAGTTGCAGCCGCGACAAGTCGGTCAGGTCATCCGGTTGCAGCGTGGGATCGCGGTTCAGGTAGGTGCGGATGAGGCGCAGTCCGCGAAAGCGGCCCGCGCCACCGCGACTCCGGCCGATGTCGGGCAGGTAGACGCGCTCGGTGTCCCCGAGCATCACCCACTCGACCTTACCTTGGCGGTCGACGAGGGTCGCGACGACGCGGTTCGTGTCGTGCGTGAGTAACGTCAGTTGGGTGGCAAAGTCCTGAGTCAGCGACACGTCGCCGCTAATGCGCCGCCGATACAACTGCTCGAGCGACTTCTTCTGGCTGGCCTTGAGACCAGACAGGTCGCCGACGACATCACGTGCGATAGCTGAACCTGCCGGGTAGACGCGGGCGAATGCTCACGGGCAATCGAGGTCGCTCGGGAGCTCGTTGCCAGCCTTGGCGAGCCACGTACAGGCTTTCTTGGGCTGGTCGAGCTTGTGATGAGCCATGCCGACCACGCGATAGCACTTGCTCGTGCATCCGTTGTCGATCGCCCCGCGGGCCTTCGAAATCGCGCCCTTGTAGTTCCCGCTCAACATCTCCTTCATCGCCGCGGTGTACAGATCGTCGGCGAGCTGCGCGTTCGCCGCCGGCTGATCCTGCACGATGAGGGTGTCGCCGTCCCCGTTGGGTCGCTTGTCGTTGTTCACGGGGCGCTTGTTCGGCTTGGGGACCGGCTTGGCCACGACCGCGAGCTCCGCCAGCGCTTCGGAAGGTGCGACGTGGTTGGGGAACATCGCCTTGAGCTCGGACAGCTTATCGAGGGCGTCCTCCCGCTTTGTCGCGTCCCCACTCTTCGCGAGCTCCAGCTGCTCGTCGGTGGCCGAGGCCACGGCATTGTCGACATACTGCGACTCGCGAACCAACCGGTAGATGTTGAGTTCGTCGTCGTCGGGAATCTGGCGGAACTCCGCGAGGGCGTCCATCCAGCGCTTCGCTTCGAAATGGTCGCGACCATTCTCGAAGTATCGGACAAACCCGCGCTCTCGCTTCGTCTTGGAGAGCAGGTCGTCGATGCGCGCGACCTGGGCCGGCGTAATCGATTTTTCGTCGCGCAGCAGTTCCAACATCCCAGATGATTTCTGGACGCGGCCGGCGAGGTAGTCCTGCTCGGCTTTGTCGATCTTGGCGTCGAGCGGGCTGACGGCGACTGGCACATCCACAGGGTCGTCGGCGATCGTGCCTGGCGAATTGTTCGTCGCCGTCGCGATCGGCTGCGTCTTGGGCGGGCCGTCGCCGAGAAACCCGAACACCGCGATCAGCGCGACGACTGCGACGACTGCCACGCCGACGAGGACCATGCCCTTCTTGGAGCCGGACGGCGGTGCATCGTCTTCGATTTGTGGCGTGAAGATGTAGTTCTCGCCGGCCTCCACAAAGCGAAACTTCACATGGCCCAGCTCGAGGATATCGCCGCGCTTCAGGTGAACGGCGCGGTACTCCTCGCCGCCCACCTTGACCCCGTTCTTGGACTTGAGGTCGACGATCTTGTACTCGCCGTTCTGCTCCCGCACGATCTTGGCGTGTTTCTGCGACACGGAGCGGTGGTCGATGATGATATCGCACTCTTCGCCGCGACCGATCACCATCTCACGGCGCGCGAGTGGGAAATCTTGGCCCGCGAAGTTGCTCGACACGATCACGAGTTTCGCGGGGTCCGCGGCGATGATCTCGGTGCCCTCCTTGCGGGGAGGATCGAGCAGAGTCGCGCGAATGTCCTCGCGATCGGGGGCATCGCCGTCGTCGGACTTCAAGGGGGGCGGCGAGGCGCCGTTCGGCTTCTTCGGCGGCTTGGCCTCGGGCACCACGTCGGACTGAAGTGTCAGTCGATAGTCGCCGATCGTGAAGACATCGCCGACGGAGAAGTCCGTCTTCTCCGCGATGCGCTCCCCGTTCTTGCGGGTCCCGTATCGCGCAGAGACTTCCTCGAAAAAGACGTCGCCTTCTTCGCGCACCAGCCGCGCATGATCCCGAGACACGTTCCGCTCGGTCAGTCGGATGGTGCTGCCGTCTTTGCGGCCAATCGTGATTTCATCTCGGATGATCGGGACAACCGTCTTGTTGCCCTCATCATCTTCGATCACGAGTTTGAACATTCACCAGCCTCGAGCAAACGAAACCCAAGAATAACCCAACGACGCCTCGTTGCAACCGCACACGCGCAACTTTAGCGGCGCAGAACCCCTTACGTTGTTAGCACACGTCATGCGGACCATCAATTTCAGGACGTGCGTCGAGCAGTTCGGCCCAGCAGCCGGAGGCCCCGGCGGGATCACACCATGCCGGAAGAAGCCGGGGTCCACGCTCGTCGCCACTGTGCAGCGGCACCAAACCGTCGGGGCGTCCGGATCCTGCCGGGTGGTGCCACACGAGATCGGTGCCCAGTGACGTGGCCAGCTCCAGAGCGAGTCGCCCGAACGTCCAGCGGGCGTTGATCTCCATCACCGGGCGCACGACACGGCCGTCGTCGCGCTCGCCGACGAAGCTATCGATGCCGACGGGGCCTGTGTATCCCGCGGTCGCGACGGCGCGCGCCGCGGCGTCGACGACGGGCCACATCGACGGCGGTGGCTTGGCGTCCGTACGATTGCCTCGAAACGACGAACCTCGCGTCGATAGCGCCGTGCACCCGACCCGATGCACGCCGTCGTCGCGAATGTCGAAGTGGAACGAGTACTCGACGCGATCGGCAATCCATGGTTCGAAGACGAGGCTCGCGGTCGTCGAGAACAGCTTCACCGCACGGTCGCGCAGCGAGTCGTCCCACCCGGCCCCGCGCAGCTGCTCGCGGCCAGCCACCCCATACGGATGTTTCGCCACCCAGTCGGGGATGGTGCGCGACGCCTCGGCGAGTTCATCGACGCTGCACACGATGCATGCGCCGGGCAGCGCAATCCCGAGCAGTTGTTCGAGCTGATGGCTGAAACGCTTGTCGTTGACCTCGCGCACGATTTCGACGTCGGGCCACCCCGCTGCGCCACGCCCCGCGATCGCGCGTGCTTGCGACGACGCGCCCCAGGCCAGCAACTCGCGGTCGGCGGGCGGCGCGTCTGCGTCGACGAGATCCGCGTCACGCCAGCCGTCGACGATACGTAAAATCGCGGCAAACCGGGCCTGCTGCGCTCGGACAGCGGCGGTCAGCGGCCGTGACGCGAGCTCATACTCAAAGCCGAGATTCGCCAGAATCGCTCGGTTCACTCGTCACGCATCGGGACTTCGGAGTCGGGCCCCATCTGGGCGAGATTAAAACCGGACACGTCCATGCGGCGCAGGGCATCGAACGTGTACAACCCCGTATCGTGGCCGTCGCCCCAAACGATGCACATCGCGTACGACCCGACGGGGCTCACGTTCTCCACCATGTACGCACGCGGATGCGGCGCTGCGGTCCACGTGGCTGGGCCTCCGCCATGGCCCTGGCACTTGGCGCACGGGCAGAATCCACGCAAGAACGCCGTGGGATACTCGATGACCACTGAATCGCTGAACTCGACGATCAGGGTCTGTGCTTCCTCGATAAATCGAATCTCGACCGGGTGTGGGATCACTGCGTCGGCTCCATCAAGACGTACACGTAGCCGTCGTCAGCGCCGGCCGCCGCCACATCGAGCTGCGCGTCCACGCACCACAAGGGCCCGGGCAGCCGGAGGGATTGGTTCGGCATGTCGGCATCCGGGGGATAGACGCGCACCGCGCCATCTTCGCCGACGGTGAACGTGGCGCCATCGCCGCGCACGACCACGCCGCGGGCCTGACCGTGATGCTGCAACAGGGGTTCGGACCGCCCTTTCCGCATCGCAAACACATCCCCGTTCGCCGCGCAGTACGCCACGAACCGTCCGTTTGTCGACACGCCGAGCAACCGGTCGTGACCGCGGATCAGGTCGACCTGGGTCCAGCGCTGGTCCCAGACTCGAACGCCGCCGTCGTGCCCCACGGTTACGGCGCGCGAGGTGCCGATCGCGACACCGGACACGGGCCCGTCGTGCCCGCCAAGCGTCCGCACGCACTGACCGGTGGAGAGCTTCCAGACCCGAGCCGTCCCGTCGTAGCTTCCCGTGAGCACAAAGCTGCCGTCCGGCGAAAAACAGACGTCTGAGATCCAGCCATCGTGGCCGAGCAGCTCCGCGTGCTGGATGGGGTGGGTGGGGTCGTCCGCCGGGGGCAGGAGCCACAAATGCACCGTTTGGTCGTCGCCCCCCGCCACCACGGCCCGGCCGTCGAACGAGAAGTCGACGGCGTTGAGCCCTTCGGTACCGACGCGCACGCGGTGAAGCAGGTCCCCACGGCGCGTCCAGATGCAGACGCTGTTGTCCCCCCCGCACGTCGCGATGCGCGAGCCGTCCGGCGAGACCGAGACGCCGTAGACGAACTCGTGGGGGGTCTTGATGCGGTGAGCGAGCTCGAACTTCGATGCCCCCGGGACCGCGCGTCGCGTCAGCAGCTCGTCGCGTGTCGTCGCGCGGCTCGGCAGGCGGCGCCAGATCTCATGCGACCGCGTCTGTGAGACGTCATCGTTGCGTGCCCGGAGCGCCGCAATACGCTCCTCGTGCGCTTCGGCGGTAATCTCTTCGAGGCGCGGTTTGGTGATCTCGCGGACCGAGGCGGCGGCGCTCACCGAGGATACCCCGGCGGACTCTTCGTCAAACGAGACGTCCCATTCCCCCGTCTGAGCGGCGAGATGGTCGGACGGCTCCGGGGCCGGTTTGGGCCACGAGTGGGTGCGGAACACGGAGGCGTCGACCATCTGTTCCATCTCCTCCCATTCGTCGTCGACGGACGCCTCGGAGACCTGTCCGGCCACGTCGAGCTCACCCATCTCGATCGAGGGCGGGTCGGCGATGGCCTCGAACGCGGTCTCCGGCTCCTGGGATTCAAAACGCTCGGACGGCTCGTCACCGAGCCCCATCAAGATCGGCGCCTCGTTGGAGGCATCCGCGCTCTCGAAAGCGGTGATGACCGACGGCCCGGCCACACTCGTCTCCAGCGGCTCGTCGTCGGGGCCGGTCGGCGCGATCCGGCGGATCGTCGTCCCGCTGATCGACGGTTCGCGACGCCACAGTCGCTCCAACGCCTCCTTCTGCCTCGCCGCACGATCAGGTGCGGCTGCCACGACCGCCGTCCCCGGTGGTGAGATCTCCGCCACGGAAGAACGGTCCGCCAGCTGCTCAGCGGGCGCGGGCTCCGGTTCGACGGCCGGCTCGGGCTCGGGTTCGGGCTCCGCCTCCACGGCCGGCTCAGGCTCGGGTTCGGGCTCCGGTTCCGCGACTGGCTCGGGCTCGGGCTCGGGCTCCGGCTCCGGCTCGGGCTCCGGTTCCGCGACTGGCTCGGGCTCGGGCTCCGGCTCCGGCTCGGGCTCCGGTTCCACGGCTGGCTCGGGCTCGGGCTCCGGATCGGGCTCCGGTTCCACGGCGGGCTCGGGCTCCGGTTCGACGGCTGGCTCGGGCTCGGGCTCCGGTTCGGGTTCCGGTTCGACGGCGGGTTCGGGCTCGGGTTCGGGCTCGACGGCCGGCTCGGGCTCCACCGACGGCTCGCTCCGGGGCGCGGCGTCCTGCTCCACGGGCGGTGTGAGGTCCGCCGCCTCCGATGGTTCGGAGGTGGCGGGGACGCTGGTCTCGGACGCGACGGGAGACCCGACCGGGGCGATGGCTCCCTCGAGCAGCCCCATCGCGGTCTGCTCGCTGGTGCTGCGGAATCCGGTGGCCCGATAGTCCCGATAGCGATGGTCCTGCTTCTGCTCGATGCCGTAACTGGCAAGCCCCGAGAGGTCGACGTAGGCACTCATGTCGACGGCGGCGCCGATCTCGAAGCTCGACCGCGCGTCACGCGCGCCAACGACGTACTCGATCTCCCCCTTCGCCAGATTCCAGACCCGAACGGTCCGATCGCTGGCGACCGACAGCAAGCGCTTGTCGGCGAGCACGCTCAGCGCCTCGACCCAGTCGGTGTGCCCGGCGAGGACAAACTCCAGTTTTCGCTCCGCCCATCGCCACACCGAGATCTCACCATCGTGACTCGCCGCGCACAGCAATGGCCCGACGAACTCCACGTCGGAGACATAGTCGCGGTGCAACTCCAGGCACACCCGCGGCTCGAGGGTGCGGCCATCGAAGATCCCGATCGTGTTGTCCCACGACCCCGACGCGATCGCCCCGCCGTCCGCGGACCATGCGATGTCTGCGACCCATCCACTGTGCGCGAATTGCACCCGCGCCGGCGTGTCGCTTTCGGAGGACAGGTCCCAAAGATAGAGGCCCTGATCCATGCCGCCGGTGGCCAGTCGCTGGGCATCTGGCGAGAAGGCCACGGCGACCTGCCATCCCTCGACACCGACCAGCCGCCGTTCGGCTTTCAGCGCTGCGGGGCCATGCGCGACCGCCTCGGACGGCAGCTCGGTCACGGCGAGCTCGCCGGGCTCGAGATCTGCTGGCGTCGGCGCAGGCTCCGCCGGCGCAGGCTCCGCCGGCACCGCCGCGCGGGTCGGGGCGTCCGCGACGAACTCCCGCAGCTTGTCCGGCACGACCTTGGAGCCCTCGCTCAGTCCCTCAACGTCGGCCGATCTCCACGTGCGCACGACGCGATCGCGCCCGGACGACGCGAGCGTCAATCCGCCGCGTGAGAACGCCACGGCCATCACCGCATCGCGATGGCGCTCGGCGCCGACCCGAACGTGCACGGCACCGCTGCGATCTTCGATGAGCCACACATGCCCACGGGCATCACCGACCGCGAGGAACCCCTCGTAGCCTGCTACCGCGGTGACATCGGCACGCACGCGTGTTCGCCACCTCGGAAGCATCGCACCCTCGACGGGGGCAACATCGGGCACATCGGCCCCGGTGGGCTCGTCGCCGTCGGCGGGGTCGGACTCGGCTGTCTCGGGTTCGGCGTCGGCGTCGGCGTCGGCGTCGGGGGCGGGGTCGGCAATCTCGGCACCGGTCGCCTCGGCGCGCGCGATCAGCGCGCGCACATCCCAGCACGTGAGGGCGCCATCGGCGCTCAGGACCCACAGATCCTCGTCGCGCGGGAAGTGCAGACCTGCCAACCCGGCGCCGTCGACCGGGATTTCGCAGATCGCCTCTTCGACGTCCTGAGCCACCCACCAAAGGGCCACGCGCAGGTACCCCGCATCGCGGGCGACGAGCGTGTTCGATGGATTCAGCGCGTATTTGGGGCGCTTGAGCATCATCGTTCCGAACAAGAATGAGGGCTGTTCGAGCTTACGTCAGATGCGGAACATGGGGAAGCGTCAGACGGCGAACTTGCTGCTCAGCGACCGAGTTCGGTGCGGTTGCGCCCACCGTTTTTGGCCTTGTAGAGCGCGGCGTCCGCGACGGAGATCAGCTGCTCGGACGTCTCGACATCGACTTCTGGAATCGCTGCTACGCCGAGACTGACGGAGATCGGGATCAAGACGCCCTCGAAC
Source organism: Bradymonadaceae bacterium (assembly GCA_041601915.1). GTDB lineage: Bacteria > Myxococcota_A > Bradymonadia > Bradymonadales > Bradymonadaceae > JBFIHF01. The sequence goes on along the minus strand of JBFIHF010000040.1, from coordinate 10,696 downwards.
TCGAACCGTGTGCGCTCGATCGCCGTTCGCAGTCGCTCGGCGAGCATCACGCCCTGCGCCGCCGTGATGCCGCGGCAGACGATCGCGAACTCCTCGCCGCCGTAGCGCGCCAGTGTGTCTTCGGCTCGAAGCGTCTCCATCGCGATCGTCGCGAGCTTCAACAATACCGCGTCGCCCGCCAGGTGGCCGTGTGTGTCGTTGACCATCTTGAAATGGTCGACGTCGAACATCACGAGGCACAGGGGCTGACGATGCCGCTTCGCGAACGAGAACTCGCTGTACAGGTGATTCGAGAAGTACTTCTTGTTGTAGGCGTTCGTGAGCCCGTCCCGCAGTGCGGCATCGAACATCTGACGCTGGAAGTCCTCGTCCAACTTGTCGTGGTACGTGAACTTGAGCACCGTCGTGGACCCAAGAGTGATCTTATCGCCATCCTCGAGTTCGTGCGCCACGGTAATGCGCTCGCCGTTCAAGAATGTGCCGTTCGCGGACTGCAGATCCTCGACGTACACCTGCTCGCCGATACGGGTCATGCGTGCATGGTTGCGCGAGACGCCCACATCTTGAAGCTGCAGGTTCGTCTTCGGCGAACGACCCATCACGGTTTCGCCGCGCTCGAGCTTGAACATCTTGCCCGTGTGAGGCCCGGCGATGACGATCACGTAGGCCTGCGAACGACTCTGCGCCTCGTCCCGAACGCGACGCAGCACGTCGGACTCGACAATGAGCGTCGCCTCCGAAGGCTCGGAAGGATCGTTGTACCCTGAGTCGTTGTCGGCCATTCGTTAACTAGGCGAAGTAGATCGACGTGCGGAGCGCACCATTACTAGGCGTCGAAGAAACATACCGCCAACGTGTCGATGCCGCAACACGATCACGGCACCCACTTTCGCAGCTCACGGGTGACCATCTTGTCCTGAGACTGCTCGGCCAGCCGGGCCAGCGCGGCGCGACCTTCCTCGCCCCCGTGCTTGCCGAGCGCATGAACGGCCGTGAGCGTGAGCTGGGTGTCGTGGGTCGCGAACACCGTCTCGAGCACCGGCACCGCATCCGCACGCTTTGCCCGCGCCAGCGCGGTAATCGCGTGATGTTGCAGCAGTCCGGCGGTTCGCAACTTGCGTCGCTCGAGGTCCGGCTGCGGGGGCTCGGTGCAGAGCCGGGTCAACAGCGCGACCGTCGCCTCGTCGTCGTAGTACCCCAGTGCGTCCACGGCCCGCAGGCGCAGCGACGGCCGAGCCGCTTCGTCGAGGGCGAACGTCCGCAGCTGCGCCGCGATCTCGTCTGCACTGCCCACGGCATCGAGGTCGACGCGCGTCGGAAAGTACTCGTACCCGGACAGCAGGAACGTGAGGCGGTCGGCGACGACCGAGGTCGGCGGGGTCGCCGTGACGGGCGGCGTCGGCACTTCGACGGGAGGCGGCGTACCCGCTTGCTGGGCGCTCGCGGGCAACGCGAGGCCGAGCAGGATCAGGCAAAACGGAAGTCGATGAAAGCTCATGGCTGTCCTCATTTGACGAGCGGATTACGCCGCACGACGTAGGCCTGACCGCCGGTCACGACCTGTTGATCGCCTCCGAGTGCGAAGGCGAACATGAAATTGTCGGAGTCCGGGCACCAACCGGCGAGGTTGGGGTTCGCGCAGGTCGGCGTGTCAGTGATGGGATCGTGGGTGCCGAAGCCGTGCTCGGTGGTGTGTCGCAAGCCGACGAAGTGGCCGATCTCATGCGCCATCGTTTGTCCGAGCTGTTTGTTGTCTTCGCCGAGGCTCGCCGTGCTGAACACGAGCCCGGCGCCGCTGTTTCCGTGCAGGCCGGCCATCCCGGGGATCCCGCTCGAGACGCCGAGGATACCCGGCGCTTCGGAGATGTTGAAGTCGTTGATCAGAAACACGTTCACCGAGAGCTGCTCCGCGGCGGTCGGGCCTGGGGCTGTGGAGCTCGCGACGAGATCGTAGATGTCGTTGAAGTCGCGCACAATGGAGTACGAGTTCGTGACCTCCTCGGAGGCCTCGATGTAGTTCGCGACCGACGCGGTGATGTTCATCTTGGCGTAAATCGTCCTCACGATCTGCATGACCTGCCCGACGTCGGTGTCGCTGGCCGCCTTTGCGGCCGTCAGACCAGGGACCCCCACGAAGTAGAGGTTGATGTCGAGCTTGGTGCCCTCTTTGGGCTGCGGGATCACGTAGAAGCACACCTCCGAGGAGTTGGTCGCCACGGTCATCGACCAGTCGCCGCCCGTGAACTTGTTGCGGAACTCCGGCTGGTCACTGCCCGGGAACAGGATCGGAGCGAGGCTTCCCAGGATTTCGGGGTTGATCGCCATGAAGCTGTAATCGGTCTTGATATCCAGATTGACGCCCGGCCCCGTCAGCGTGCGCGGTTCGATCTTCTTGCCATCTCGCGTGAACGGCCCGACGAAGAACCCCTGGCTGCCGCTGGGCACCGTGAAATCGAACGTCTTCGAGCTGCCGCACTTCACGTCGAACGCGCTCGCGGCCGGATCGGGTGCGACTTGCTCAAAGATCGTGTCGCAGACTTTGCCCTCCGGCGCGTCGACGCAGGCGTAGCCATCGCGACAATCCGAGGTCGCGGTGCAACCGGCCAGACATGTCGTCGAACGAGCCCGCGCGACGCAGATGCCGCCGTTGCACTCGTCGTCCTTCTCGCAGTCGCGGGTGGTGCAGTAGCCGCCGGGGAAGCTGACTTCTCCGCCGTCCGCACCGCCCTCCCGGATGCACGTACCGCCCTTGCAATTGATCTGCGAGGTACAGGTCGCGCCGTCGTCCGCGCCATCGGGATTGCGCACGTTGCCCTGCTCACCCTCCAGACAGACGTTCACGCCGTCGTAGGATTTGCAGGAGTACTGAAAGCGACAATCGTCGTTCGTCTCGCAGGCGAGGAAGCAGGCGGTGACCGCGTCCGGGCTGTCGGGATCGGTGCTCAGACATGGGTTGCCGCCCAAGCACTCCGCGCTCCCGTTGCAGTCCGTTTGCGAGCAGTACCCGCCGAAGAAGTTGGTCAAGCAGCGGGCGTTATCGCCGTTGCACTGTGTGTTGGTGCTGCACGACGAACCCGTGGTGCCCTGCGGTGCGGCGCTCGTGACGCCGGGAGGCAAGCAGACCGCCGTGTCCTGCAACGTCACGCAGGTGTACCCCTCCGCGGCGCGCTCGCATGCCCCGTCGAAGTCACAGAGCTTGAAGCACGCGGTGACCTCTTCGTTGTCGATCTCGGTGCGGAAGCACTCGGAGCTAAACCCGGAACAGCCGTCGACGTCGCACTTCAGCGTGGAGCAATAGCCGCCAGGAAAGCCCTGCTCGGCCGAGAAGCAGCGGTTGCCCAGACACTGTCCGTTGCCGGTGCACGGCGCGCCGTCCGAGATACTGTCGATGAACTGGGTGACGTCGTCCGCGACCTTGCAGGCCTCCTCGCAACTGAGGAACAGCCCGAGGCAGCACAGGAATACAACTCGGTAAATCTGTCGCCAGCAGGGGCGCATGAACGTTCCTCAGCAGGGTTGGGCTCGGGTCGGACGAGATACGGCGGTCATTATTCTCCGAACGCGGCCGCGCCGCAAACACGGACTGGGGGCCTCATGATGGGCCGACCCCGCCTCACGTCGCAGCAAACAGCGTCAGAGCCACGAGCGAAGCGCTGAGTATCGCGCGTTCGAACCCCAGATCCTGGGCGAATTTCGCCAGCTGCACATAGAAGGGGATCGCAAAGGGCATCACCGCAAGACCCGCGAAGATGGGATCGTGCGCGGCGGCGAGCGCCACGACGGCGGCGGTGACCCAGAACCAGCTCCGCGGCGTCTCATCCCACATCCGCAGCGCCACCGCGATGGTGCACAGCAGGAGACTGCCGATCATCAACTCGTTGGCGTGCTGCCAGAAGCCGTGCCACTCGAACGTCTCGCGCCAACCAGTGGCTCCCGCGAACAGGGCTCCCGGCTCGCCGACGAACACACCGGCGAGCACAGTGACCGCGAACGACGCTGCCGGCACCACCGCGAGCACCATGCGGTCGAGGGGGTCGTCGTCGCGATAGGCCCACCAAGCCCACGCCAGCGCGGGCCACACGATGATGGCTTCCGGCCGCAACGCGACAGCGGCAGACAACGCGAGCGTGCTCCACACCGGGCGCAGGATGCAACCGATCGCAAACGCACCGAACGCATAGGCCAGCGCGAAATCGCTCCCCGGCACCGCGAAGATCATCGCCGGCGATGCGACCCACAGCCACGCCGCGCGGTCCGCCGTCTGAGGCATCCCGTCGCGCCGCGCGAAACGATGAACCGCGACCACCGCCGCAAACAGACCGGCCTCCGTGAGGGCGGCGAGGATGTACGGGTCCGCGATCGCGGCGACGATGGCGCTGTAGAGCGGAGTTCCGCCGGCGCTGAGCGTCCACGTCAGCTTGCCGCTCGCGTTGAGCCCCAGCCACAACGCCGCGCGCGCGACGAGAAACGCCATGAACGCGGTGCGATAGCTCGGATGTATGCGGGCAACGAGGGGATGCATAGCCCGCCCACAGTCCCACGAAAACGGGTGAGGGCAACTTTTGGCGCCGTCTCAGTCCGTGAAGAACTCCACCAATTTTTCGTGCTGTTGGTGGGCGTCGCTGTAGCCGAGGTCCAGCAGCTGCCCGGTGTAGCCGCCATCGAAGAGTAGGTAGGACAGAAAGTCGCTCTCGCGGAATCCATCGCCCTCGGACGCCCGGCGCCCGATCGTGGCCAGCACCGGATTTCCCCAGTCCCGGTCCGTCAGATGAGACGCGAAGTCGGCCGCGAGTTCGCCGAGATCAACCGTCGGACGGAACAGGAGCGGCTCGACCACGCGGTACGGCTGCCCGCGATGCACCTTGACGACCTCATTGAGTTTGTCGACGAAGTCGTCGTCGGACACCGTCGCGCCATGGCGCAGGATCGCGTTGATCCGCTGCACGAACGCCAGATCGTAGTCCAGCGGATCGAGCAGCAGCGCGTTGAGCAACTTGCCGACCAGAAACGAGACGGTCGGCGTCTCGACGTCGGCGAGATTCGGCTCGAAACGGGCGGCGGTCGGCGCCGACTTCAAGCTCACGACCAACAGACGCGTCGCGCCCATGCGCAGCGCCGGAGAGATCGGGGTGTTCTGGCGCAGGCCTCCGTCGAAGTACCAGCTGCCATCGATCTCGACGGCGGGGAACAGGATCGGGATCGCGGCGCTCGCCATCACCTTGTCCGCCGTGATTGGGCCCGCCTCGGCGATGCGGCGCGCATCCCGGGTCCACGGCGGCAGCTCGCTGCGCTCGGACTGCACGAACACCTTCGTACGCCCCGTGTGAACGTCGGTCGCCGAGATCGTGAGCGCATCAAGGATACGATCGGAGATGTTGCGCGCGATATTGGGGTACGGAATCTCCTTCCCGATGAGCTCGGCGAAGTAGCTCGTATTCAACATCGCGTACGAACGGCCGGCGCGAGGCTCGATCGACTTCTGCGACGTGTCGCGCACGAGCCGCCTCATCATGGTGAAGAGGTCGGGGTAGGACAGTCGCACGGCCTCCGACAGCCGCATCTTGCGCCACAAGTACCAGAGTCGTTGCACACAAAAATCGGGCCGATCCATCGTCGCGGCGAGCCACGTCGCGTTGATGGCCCCCACGCTGGTTCCGGAGATGATATCAAAGTGCGCCGGTCGCCCAATCTCGGCGGCGACCTCCTCGATGATGTACCGGATCACCCCCGCGGCGTAGGCGCCGCGCGCTCCACCTCCGCTCAGCACGATCGCCCGCTTGATCGGTGCCGTCACGGTTGGACCTGGATGGTGTGCGACACCGATCGAACGCCCGGAGTCCGTTGGGCGGCTTGGAGCATCGTCTCGCGAGACTTCTCGTCCGCCACGACCCCTGCGATACGCACGCGTTGCTGGTGCACCCGGATGCGGAGGCCCGCGAGGCCGAGATTCTGCGCGGTCACCTCGAGATCCCAGCGAATCTTGCTGTCCGGGACGAGCGCGGCGCCCAATACGACGGGGGGTTCGTACGTCGGGAGAAAGAACAGCGCGCTCAGCGGGCGGAACGAGCGGGCAGCGGACGCGCCTTGTGGCAACGTGGCCGCGGGAGCACTGCACGCGCTCCACAGAATGAGAGTCGCGGTCGCCAGGATCTGGGTTTCTCGGGACGGGCTAGCAGCGGTGGTCTTCGACACGTCGGTCAGCTGTGGAGGACACTGTCACCATACTCGCCCGCAGAGCAGGCGCAACAGAACTTGGCGGCCGACGGCACGATGGTCAGTACAAGTCCCACTGCTTCAGGTACCGATAGAGTGTTCTCTCGCTGACGCCCAGTGCAGCGGCGGCCGCCGCCCGATCGTCGCCAGCGCGCCGCATCGCCTCCACCACGTCTAGTCGGTCCGCTTTCCGCCGACGCCCTCGAGTCTCCACCGCCCGAGTGGGCGCGGAGTGGTGTGGACCCTCGGCGCGCAGCCGGACGAGCGGCGCCACTTCGGCCTCCCCCAGTTCGTGACCGTCGGCCATCACCGCGGCGGTGCGCAGAGTGTTCTCGAGCTCACGCACGTTGCCGTACCACTCACACTGGGCGAGCAGGCGCGCGCCACCGGGGGTCAGACGAAGCTCTCGACCGGCTTCGACGGAGACCCGTTCCAGCAACTTTGCCGCGATCAGCGGAATGTCCTCGCGGCGCTCCCGCAGCGGCGGCACCTCGATCACGAACGCCGCGAGCCGGTAGTAGAGGTCCTCCCGAAACGTGCCGTCCCGCACCATCTGCAGGAGGTCCCGATTCGTGGCCGCAACAACTCGAACGTCCACGGCGACGGTGTGCGACTCACCGACCCGGCGGAGCTGGCGCTCCTGCAGGACCCGCAGCAGTTTGACCTGAACGCTGGCGGGCATCTCACCGATCTCATCGAGGAAGATCGTGCCGGTGCCTGCCGCTTGAAAGAGCCCCTGACGGTCGGTGTCCGCGCCGGTGAACGCCCCTTTGATGTGCCCGAACATCTCGGACTCGAACAGCGACTCGCTGACCGCACCGCAGTTGAATGCCACGAACGGGCCGCCGCGCCGCGGGCTGGCCTGGTGGACCGCCCGCGCGATCAGCTCCTTGCCGACCCCCGACTCGCCGGTGACGACGACCGGGATCTCACCTCGGGCGACGCGCTCGACCTGGCTGAGCACGCGCTCCATGGCGCGCGAACCGAACGCGATCTCGGGAAACACGTCCCGTAGCGTGCGATCAGAGTGTTTGCGCTCCACCTCTTCGGTCAGCTCGGTGACGCGGCGCTCGAGCCCGACGAGCATCGAGTCTCGTTCTCGGAGCGCCTCGGCCAGCTCGGTTCGCATGCGCACCAACTCCTCGAGCCGGCGGGCGTTGGTGATCGCGAGGGCGAGCTGATGACCGAACGCCTCCATCATGCGCGGAACTTCGGACTCAAAGACGCCAGGTCGGAACCGATGATCGAGGTACATCGCGCCAAGGAGCCCAGAGCCGTCCCGGACCGGCACGCACAGCACGCTGGTGAGGTCGAGATCAACGACCGACAGCGCTTCGCTGAACCGGCCGTCCTCGCGTGCGTTGAGCGTCAACACCGTGCGTCCCGTGCGCGCCGCCTCTTCGGCGATCGTGAGACTGACCGCGAGGTGCGGACTCGGGATCGCATCGCCGTCGACATCGCGACTAGCGGCGACGCGAAACGTTCCCACGCGTCCGTCGAGATCGTCGCGCAGCAGGATGAACCCTCGCTCGGCATGGCTCAGCGACATCGCGATCTGCAGCGCGTCGGGCAACATCGAGCTCAGCGACTCCCCGCGCAGGATGACCTCGTTCAGTGACAGCATGCGGTAGAACGGCTCGACCGCCGTCGACGCAGGTCCGCCGGCGCGGTCCGTCGCATCCGAGACGGGCGCGGGAGCGGCGAACGGCTTCGGGGTGGGCAAGTTGGCGAAGAAGTCTCGCCGCAACTCCTTGCCCAGACCCATCGCGATCGCGTTGCGCGACCGCTGCACCACGTTGCCGATCTCCTCCTGCAACTCGTCGAGCCCCTCCTGCTCCAGCTTCCCCAGGAGCAGCGGAGCCTGCCGCAGGACGACCCGGTGATTTCCGGACTCCTCCGCGGCGAGTAGACTGCGTCGGAAGAGTTCGATCCCCGCCATCGTCCCCAGGGAACCCCCCTCCAGCCATTGCAGGCGTGCCCGCAGGATCCCGTGCAGGTGGTCGAGGTCGATGAACTTCCCCTCCTCGATGACCGTGCGCGCTTGGTCGAGGCGCAGCGCGGCCTCGGGCGCGTCTCGCACCAGCAGCGCGGACTCGGCGACCGCGAGCTCGACTTCGGCGACCTGGTGACGCCCCGCGCCCAGCCGGGGTGCGTCGACGAGGATCTCGAGGTACATGGCGCGCGCGGTGGACGGATTCCCGCCCGCGAGCTCGATGTCGGCATCGACCGATCGCCCCATCACCTCGATCTGCGCGAGCTCGTGCATGCGGGCGATCTCCAGCGCCCGACGCACGTCGATCCGCGCCTCGTCGAAACGACCGAGGGCGAGGTCGACGTTGGCCTGGTTCGCGTGGAGGAGCGCGCGCGTCGAGGCGCGTGTCGTGGCCTGGGCCACGCGAAGACCGCGGCCGTAGTACTCGCGCGCGAGCCCCAGCCTGCCCTGGCGGTGATAGGCGGTTCCCACGTTCAACAAATAGGTGGGCAGCTCCGCCGAGAGCCCGCCGCGCTCGACCTGCTCGAGCGCGCGGAGATGCGCATCACTGGCCTCGTCGAGCGCTCCCACGCGGGTGAGCCCGAGTGCGCGGTAAGCATGCAAGCGGGCCCGAACGATGGGCGGCACATCGGAGTGCTCCAGCGACGGCGCGAGGTCCGACAGCGCACCCAGTGCACCGGCATCGCCGGTCATGGCGTCCGGGGCGAGCGCGAGCACTTGCAACTGCGCGGCGACGGACCGAGTCGCTGCCGTCAGATAGTCACGACCTTCAGCGGTGTAGGTCCGCACTTCCTCGGGACGGCCGAGGGAGAGCGCCAGCTGAGCCTTCCACGCCGCGACTTCCGCCAGCACGGCGGGATCGGCCGACGTCACGCCCTGCAGAGCGGAGAGTCCCTCGGCATGGCGACCGAGCGAATTCGCGAGGCGTGCGAGGTGCACGGCGATGCGCGGCGACGCGACGTGCAGAGCGAGCGCGTCGAGGAGCGCGTCTTGAGTCCCACCGCCCCCGCCCGCCACGACGGCGCTCGTCCACGCATCGAGCAGGTCGTGCGTGGTCGCGGCGTCCACCGAACCGCGCGCCTGAAGCGAGCCGTAGAGGGTGGATACCGTCTCGATCACCTCGTCGAACGCGCAGCGGGCGCTCAGTTGCGCGACGCGTTCCCGCCACCCCGACTGCATCGACCGCAAGGTGCCCGTATCGAGCTCCCGGCGCGGCCGTGCCACGCCGACATGGCGGGCACCGATCTCTCGGTCCAGCATTCCGAGCATCACGCCGATTCGGGCCCCGTGGCTCGCCACCAGCTGGTCCCACTGGGCCTGATTCGCGTCGCGCACTTCGGTTCGCAGCGTTTTCGCGCGCCAGCGATTCCACTCCGCTGCGCTCAGCGCGAGGATCTGTGTCCGTACCACCGGGACCTGGACGCCGTCCGACGAGAGCACCACCGTGGAGATGTCCAACTGCCGCCGCCCGATCGCGTCCACGACGTGGGACCACCACGCGCGGGTGTCCGGCCGGACTTCATCGAAGTCATCCCAGACGATCGAGACCGGCTGGTTGCCAAGCGCGGTGAGCAATGTCTGCGTGAGTTGGTCAAACCCCCAGAGCCGGTCGCCCCGACCGAGGTCCGGGAACTCCAAGTTCGTCCCCGACTGCCAGGCGACCGCCTTCAAGAGTGACGCCACGGCTCTCCACGGGTCGTCGTCGTCGCCCTCATGACCGGTCAGCGCACTCTGGCCCTGCATCGCGATCACGGCGCGACCGTCAGCGGCGAGCGCCGCCGTCAGGGCGCGCGCTGTGAACGTCCGCCCCGAGCGCGGCGGTCCAACGATGTGCAGGTGTGCGGGCGACGCCATCGCGGCGGCCATCGTCTGGATATCGATGGGATGAAGCCCGCCGGCGACCATGGGTGGCAACTCCCCGGATGCCCCGTGGGCGCGCAGGGCGTCGATGAGCGACTGGATGGGGGGCCGTTCCGCAGGGTCGCGACTCAGTGCACGACGCACGACGCCAGCGATCGGCGCCGGCAATCCGGCCAGATCCGGCTCGCCGTCGCGGTGGGCCTTCGCCCAGGCCGCGAGGTCGCCGCCATGGTGGGGAAAGCGCTGAACCAGCAGCCACGCCGTCATGCACCCGAGGGCGTAGACGTCGCTCTGAAATGAGGGCGCCCCGCCCGACCACAACTCGGGCGCCATCAGCGGCGCGCTTCCCGCGACGTGACCGAGGTCTCCCGGTTGGGTGTGAGTGGCGGACAGGTCGATCAGCCAGACCTCGCCGTCGGCGACGATGACGTTGCCGGGCTGCAGGTCACCGTGCGCTTGGCCCACCTCGTGGAGATCGCGAACGCGATAGGCGAGCTTCAGGGCGACGGAACTCGCGTCCTCCACGATCGCATCGGCGAGCGACTCCCCTGGCGTGAAGGACCGCAACGTGAGTAACCACCGGCCATTGGGCAGTGTGAGATGGCGAGCTTCTTCGTCGGTCAGCCAGTG
>JBFIHF010000039.1:0-28654 GCA_041601915.1 Bradymonadaceae bacterium | reverse complement strand
TGGAGACACATTCTGAGACAAACTTGCCCGCGCGACAACTGTCCGTGTGGGCCCTTCTCGAGTCGGGACCTCAGGAAGAACCAGAACCGGAAGACCTCGTCAGTCGAGCGTCGACCACCGAAGAGGTGATTGGCGGACTTTATTCTTGTCACGCTCCTCCGGGTACCGAGGATCGCATCTCGGGCGACGGCGTCCCTGAAAACGCGATCCGCGCGTTCGAGCGTCGCCACTGGCCCCCTGAAGGATCACGGCGAAGAGAGGTGCAGACGAGCGCGCGATGACCGCATCTCGATTCACCATTCACGAAGTAACAGGTCGTCATTTGCTCATAATCGTACGTTCGAGAGGTCGCTAGTGCACCTGACGAGCCGGAGGTCCGATGCCGAAGTTGCAGAAGAACCTGAAACTAGCCGACGTGTTTGCGATCAGCACGGGCGCGATGTTCAGCTCGGGGCTCTTCCTGCTGCCGGGCCTGGCCGCCGCGCAGACCGGTTACTCGGTCGTGCTCGCCTACGTCATCGCGGGGGTGTTGATGATCCCCGCGACGTTGAGTCAGGCGGAGCTTGCCACGGCGATGCCGCGTGCCGGTGGCGCGTACTACTTCTTGGATCGAGCCATGGGGCCGCTGGTTGGCACCATTGGCGGTCTGGGGACCTGGGTCGCGTTGGTGTTCAAGAGCGCGTTCGCGCTCATCGGGATGGGTGCCTACGTGGCGCTGTTCTTCGAAGCCCCGATCATTGCCGTCGCGGTGGCGATGACTGTGGCGTTCTGTTTCGTGAATCTCATCGGGGCGAAAGAGACGAGCGGCCTTCAGCGCGCGCTGGTCGTCGTTCTGCTCGTCGTGGTGGGCGCCTTCGTGCTCGTCGGGAGCGCAGGTGTGGCCACGCACCTGACGGTACAGATGGACAAGCCGTTCATGTCCAACGGTATCGACGGGCTATTGGCGACCGTGGGCTTCATTTTCGTGTCTTATGCTGGCCTGACCAAGGTGGCGTCAGTGGCCGAGGAGATCGAGGATCCGGATCGGAACATCCCGCGCGGGATGATCCTTTCCCTGACGGTCGCGACCGTGGCGTACGCTTCGGCCGTTGCGGTCATGACCGCGGTGCTGCCGGCGGCGGAGTTCTATGGCGATCTGGCCCCCGTCGCCGCGGCGGCGAGGGTGATCGGCGGTGACTATTCCACGGCCGCGGTCGCGCTCGTCGCGGTCGCCGCGGTCGCGGCGTTCGCGAGCACCGCCAACGCAGGGATTCTGTCGGCTTCTCGGTATCCGTTGGCGATGGCGCGGGATCAGCTGGTGCCAGCAGGCTTCGCGCGGCTCGGGCGGTTCGGCACGCCATCCTGGGGGATCGTCGCCACGAGCGCCGCGATTGCCCTGTGCGTGATCACGTTCGACGTCGCGATGGTTGCGAAACTCGCGAGCGCGTTTCAGCTGGTGCTGTTCGGGCTCATCAATCTGTGTGTCATCGTGATGCGCGAGTCGCGTCTGGAGTACTATCGACCGGGCTTCCGCGTGCCTCTGTACCCGTGGCTCCCGATCGCCGGGATCCTCGTGCCGATCTGGCTGATTGCCGAGATGGGCTGGGTACCGATGGCGTTCACGGCGGGGCTCATCGCCCTGTGCACGATCTGGTACCGCCTGTATGCCGCCAGCCGCGTTTCCCGGGCGGGCGCGATCTTCCACGTCTTCGAGCGGCTCGGACGTCGCCGCTTCGGCCCGCTGGATAGCGAGCTCCGGCGCGTGCTGCATGAGAAGGGACTGCGCGACGATGACCGCCTGGACGAACTCGTCCTGCGGGCACCGGTCCTCGACCTCGATGGCGCGGCCGATTTTGAGCGTGTCACCGCGGAGGCGGCCGTGCTCCTTGGGCGCCGAACTGACATCGACCCCGACGTGCTGACCGCCACGTTCTTGGCCGAGAATCAGCTCGGGATGATGCCGGTCGTCGGTGCTACCGCCTTCCCCCATCACCAATTCGTGGAGGTGGAGTCGCCGGCGCTGGTCGTCGTTCGTGTGCGCGAAGGTGTCGTGTTCGAGCTCGATGTCGACGAGGCCCACGTCACGGTCGACGAACCGGTCCACGTCTTCGTCTTCCTCCTGAGCCCCAGCAGCGACGCGGCCCGTCACCACAGATTGCTTGCGCATATGGTGGGTCGATACGAAGAGATTGTCGAGGCCGCGGGCCGCGACGTCAGCCGAGCGGAGCTCGCACTGAACTTCTTCAGCGACGAACTCTTCGCGTCCGCCGCCGGCCAGGACCGGGACCGGAGGTTCATCTGGCGCCGCCAATCGGCGCCGAGCTAACGATCGCCCGACGGAGGTGCTGTGGAATGTCGTTGTACATGTTGCCGTGGTCTGACGATCTCGCTCGCGAACGACGAACTCGCGGATCGTGGCAAAGTTCGAGGGACACTAAATGCGCGTTTGCACGACGCTCCAACGCGTCGCGCTCGACTGACGATACGTCTCACTTGCCGCTTCACCGCAGTTGCAGGTGCCGAATCTCCAACTCCCAGTCCGTGACGGACCAGCGCCAGCGCGTGAGGTTTCCTTCGTGGTCGACGTCGATCCATTGCGCGTACTGGACGAAAGGCGTCTCGGTGACACTGACGCCCCGCGCACCGATTCGAGCGACCTTTTGATGGTAGGAACTCCACGCGAGGAGACCGGTCGATGTTGGCGTGAGCGCGTGGGCCACAAAGCTCAAGTCGTAGCGAACGACGTCGCCCTGGATGACCTCGAACACGGCCGCGAGGTCGGGGCCGTAGCTACTCAAGTAGATGTAGTTTCGACCATCCGCGTTACCGGCATATTTCACAGCATGGAGCTGCGCGAACCTTTCGTGGGCAAGATCGATGAGAGGTGCTCGTTGCCACGCCCCGCCGGCGGTTCGGCGGTGCTGTACGATCAACCCGGACTCTTCGACAAACAACAATGGGTGTCCGTCGATGTCGACGCCGAGCGCGACCTCCGCCGCGAACGATGACACCGCTGGCACGGTGATCTCGAAGTCCAGGTTCCATCCCGTCGCCCCCAGTTCGTAAATCCTGTACTCGACCGCCGAGTTGAGGACGAGCTGGTCGAGCAGGATGTAGTCGCCGCCATTTTCGCTAACGACGCGCGCGGCAAACTGCCAGCCCGCAGGCAGCGCGAGTTCCGGTTCCCCGTGGGGCACGAGCCGATCGTCGTAGATATCGAGGTCGACGAACCAGTCGTGGAGCCGCGTCATGACCGGCCAGAAGCGACCGGCGAGATTGAGCTCATACGTGGCCTGGTCGACGTGCGCGCCTCGGCCCACGATCTCGCCGCTCGAATTGAGATGGCGGGTGCGGAGCCGCCACTCCCCGGCTCGAGGGCCCGTGTGGACGATCTGGGGCGAGGGGGCGACGACGTGACCGGAGGGAAGCGCGTGTACTGTGCGTGTCTCATCAGCACAGTGTCCAAACCAGCAGACCGCGTCCGCGCCACAGTCGGTGTGCTGTGTGCAGGTGACGACGACACGGAAGCGGTCGACGTAGCCTTCACGCTCGGCGTATTCGTACAATGCGATGAACGCGGTCATCCCGACCCAGGGGATCGCGTCAAGCTCGTCCAACGTCTGCAGTTCGCGATCGTCGCTCGTCCCGGGCGCGCCGAGGCGATACACCTCGATGGCCTCGGCAGCGCGAGGGTCCAGTCCCACCTCCGAGACATGCTCGGTGCGATCGAGTTCGTTCACGACTGCCAACACGCCCAGGGCCTCCGGACTGCCCTCCTGAATCAGAATCGCGTCTTGCTTGCCTCCAACATCGCCCACAAGGAACGACTCGTTCGGATCTTCCGAGTCCGCCTTGTCAGGCGTCCCGCACCCGCACACCACGATCAAAATCAGACCAAGAATTCTCGCAACCATCGCTGCCTCCTATGTAACGACCTGGAGACTAGCTACCGTTGGGGGCGTTTCACCTGACTGCTCCTGACTGCTCCTGACTGCTCCTCACGTCTGCTGCTTGTTCCGGAGCGGCCATCGGCGATTCAGAGCTGCTGAGTCTCTTTCACGAACCCTCAGAGTACGATGGTGGCATGCGCTCCGACCGGGAGGAGCAGCCGAAGACTAAGTGACCGCGGTCACCGAACGAATCTGCCGATCGCGCGCCGGCGCGCCGCCCTGGCGAGGCGCTTCCCGCGGCGGTGGGCGTGGTGATACCGTACCACGATGGGCATGACCAACCGGTGTTTGGGGGATTTCGAACTGGTGGAGCGGATCGGTGTCGGAGGGATGGCCCAGGTGTGGAGGGGCCGCCACCTTCATGATGGCTTCGAGGCCGCGTTGAAGTTCGTGACCGGCGATGTCGCGGCGTCGGCGAAAGATGCTTTTCACAGTGAAATCAGGAAGGTCGCCGGCATGAGGCACCCGGGCGTGGTCCGGATCTGGGACTTCGGCTACGCATCCGAGGAAACGGAACTCGGGGACGGCGCGCGTCTCGCACGGGACTCGCCGTGGATCGCGATGGAGCTTGCGGCAGCCGACCTCGACACGCTCCGAATCACCAACTGGCCAGCGCTCCAACGCACACTGCTCAGCCTGCTTGACGGACTCGGCTATGCGCATGCTCGCGGGTTGCTTCACTGCGATTTGAAACCCGCCAACGTGTTGGTGTTCCGTTCCGAAGGGGACGAATTCTCCGCGAAACTATCCGACTTCGGGATCGCCCGTCTGCTGCAGGAGAGCCCGCAGTTTCGCGCCGGTGATGACGAGGGTCGTCTCTCCGGGACTCCGTCGTTCATGGCGCCGGAACAGTGGGTCGGCGCGTGGCGGGACTTTGCGCCTGCCACCGACCTCTACGGCTTTGGGTGCATGGCGTATGCCCTCGCAAGCGGCCAGCCGCCATTCATTCACGGTAACGCGGTGCGTCTCGCTATGGCGCATCGCTCGGAGCCTCCGCCGGTTCTTCGGTCTCGCTTCGATTGTCCGCTTGGTTTCGATGCGTGGTTGGAGAGGCTACTTGCGAAGCAGCCTCTCGAGCGCTTTCAGCGTGCGGCGCATGCTGCCGAAGCGCTCGGACAGCTCCCCGGTGTCCTCGATGGAGAGTCGGTAGATATCGTGCCAGCGATTTCCCCGCATGCCGCGACACTGACAATGGACATGGACCTCGCCATCACCGCCCGCTTTCACGGTATCGGACAGAGGGCGTCCGATGCGCCCTTGGGCGCAGCGGACGAGCGGCCGATTCGGGTGCCTGAGATCAGTTCGTTCTCCACGCCGGCGGCAGAGTGGCAGCGACGCTTGTACGCGACGCGTAACGCCCCACCTCCAGTGGCTTTGATCCGCTACTCCGAGCTTCCCGTCGTCGGCCGCGACACCGACAAGGAAGCGATCTGGGCCGAGCTCACCACGGCGCTGGCGAGCGGCACATCTCGGCTGGTTCTCTTCGAAGCGGAGGACGGGAGCGCGCTGCCTGCGTTGCAGAGATGGCTCTGTCTGCACGCCCACGAGGAGGCCGTCGGTCAGCCGTTTTGGATCGAACTCGGCGACGCTGATGACGCATCGCGGGCCGTTGCGAGGTCGATCGAACGGAGCGTTGGCGCCGTGGGGCTGGTCGAGCCGAACGAGACGCTCGCTCGGATTCGCCAGCTCCGTTTCGACGAGGCGGACGCGGAGGCGCTCGCCGCGGTGATTCGTCCACGTTCTGGGCCGTTAACGAACGAGCAACTCGACCTCCTGGTGCGGGCATTCGATTGTCTGAGCCGCCCGTTCTTGCCGGTGTTCGCCATTCGTCGCACACCCGGAATCTCGTCCTTCGTCGCGGCATTGGGACGCGCGGACGGACCACGATTGATCACCGTTCTCGGCTCCTCCGAAGAGCTCGACCCGTTGCGGGACGACGCGCATCGCGTATGCGGAGAGCGACACTGGTCCGACGAAGACTTTCGCGCAGCCGTTCGGTCGCTTCTCGTCATGGAGCCCGACGTCGCCGGCCAGCTCTACCAAGCCTGTGAGGGCCATCTGGATCGGAGCCCGAGTTGCATGCGACGCTGGGCCAGCGAGGGGGTCGTTCGATGGAGCGGCTCGCGGTGGACATGGGTCGGTCGGGGGCTGGACTGAGGGCCGGCCGACGTGACGTCCGCTTGACGGGCACGAACCGAAGAGGAGTTCGGATGAGCCGAGGACCCCTCGCTCCCCGCGGTGCTTGCGATGTACGAGCGCAACGAAGCGTTGCTCTCGAGGGATCGCGCAGCCATCGCGACGCTCAGATTGTGACGGCGACGCCAGCGATGCGGTAGTAGAGGTCCGGTCTGATCTTCTGTCCTGGACTTCCGGCGCGAAGATCCCCGCGTTGACTTCGTCGTCGTGGATGTCGACATGGATGGGCGATCCCCCATGCGCTCGATGCACAGACGGAAGGGCTGCTGCTGGAGCGCTCTAGCGCTTCGTGCAATACTCGCCGCGATCATCTTCGAAAACGCAGACGCTGTTGGAAGCACACGCCTCCGACTCGAGGCAGTGGGACGTTTCCCTAGGCCTGCATTCGACCTCGCTTCCGGCTTGCCGCACCACCTTGCTTCCGCGCCCGGAGCGTCCGTGGTGAGGAAGCGTCCATGTCCCAAGGTGGCATGCGCCATACCTGCGGCAAGGGCCATCACAATCCGCCGCGCACTGCGCTACGCAGTCCCCGTCGATCATGTGACATCGCCCGCGGAGGTCGCACGGGGCGGCGCAGTCGGCCTCCGACGTGATGACGCACGCTCCATCGACCGCCGAGCACTTGTCGTAGAGTGTGCAGTTCTTGGACTGTCGACACGACGCGTCGTCGACGACGCACGCGCCCTCGTCGAGCACGCACTTGCCCTCCCAGAAGCGCGGCACAGACCACTGACAGCAGTGGGGGCGCAGTGATCATACGCCGGCACGAGGTCAACGCGAGCCGAGCGAGGCGATACCGAGTATCGTCGAGTCGAGGCTCGCTAAGAGATCGTGCCGGCGAGCCGCCGAGACGCAACTCGTTTAGTTGGTCGAGTCTCTAGAGCGCAGCGGCGATGATCGGATCCACCAGTTGATCCACCAGTCGCCACAGCGCCTGATCCGTCGTCTTTGTCCACCGCCCCGACCAGATCTCGATACAGATGCCGTGCGTCACGACACTTGCCCGCCAGGCGAGCGCATCGCGCTGTCGTGCGTTCAAGTGCGCGTAGCGGACAGACTTGCCGAGCGGCCGCGAGAAGCTGGAGCGGAGCGCCGCCCAATCGGGTGGCGTTTCGTGCGCGTGGAGAAAGAGTGCCTCGTAGAAGCGCGGATTGTCGGCAGTAAACCTGGCGATGGCGAACGATGCGCCGCGGACGGGGTCTGCAGCTTCGTGTGGCTCGATTGCGGCGAGCAGTCGTTCGATGATCGCTTGGACGATGGCGTCATTGAGGGCCTGCATGTTCTCGAACGCCGTCGAGACCGGGGCCGTCGACGAGCCCAGCGCGTTGGCGACGGCGCGTGCGCTCACCCCGGTCAGTCCGTCATTCTGGACGACTTGCAGCGCAGCATCGAGCACGGTCTCGACGGTGTATTTTGTCTTCGGTGGCATGGCCCGAATCTACCACGGGAGCGATTAGGTAGCACGCGTTATATGACGGCCGTCATTTATAACTTGAAGTCCGACGCTCGTTACATTACATGTGTCATGTAACGATTCGGACACGTCGAAGGAGACCTCAATGGCCGCAGCAACAAAGGAAAGCATCTCGTCAGCCAACGCGCAGCTCGACGCCGCCCTCAACCTTCAGCGCAAGGCGGCCATCGTGGCCGGAGGCGCGGTCGATCATGCCGGGCGAGTACAGGTGGTCGCGATGGAAGAGTTCGATATGCAGAAGACCATCTTTGGCAGCCTCGAGGGCACCATCCAGCGGGCGGTCATGCAGGACAAACTCGCCAGGGAGCCCCGCTGGAGCGATGCCGCGGCGATGGAGATCGAGTCTGCCTACGTTGGTGCCACGGCCGAATCTCCGGAGCCTGAGGTCAACCCAGATCTCATCGACTTCATGCATGACGAGTGTGACTTCTCTATGGAGCACGCGGACGGCACGTTCCTGGAACACCTTCTGTTCTGCCACGACTACGCGGCGCGCCACTACGCCGACCATTCGCCAAATGTCGCGCTGCTCCACTCGATCTTGGGAACGGCAACGAACACCTTCGCGATGCCGGTGCAGAAGTTCGACGCGCTTAGCGAGCGGCTCACGGAGTTTGAGGCGCTGCAGATCGAGGCATTCCCGTCGGTGCTGAGACTGTTCTACGATCAAGGGCTTCTCAACGAGCTGACGGCCAATATTCATCGGTTGGACGAGCTCCAGGAGCTTCACTGCTACCGAGTGATGGACAACAAGCTGATCGTGCTTGATGCCGAGAGCATGTGGCATCAGCTGAACTATCACCTGATGCACTTTATCGACTTCATGCCATCCGCGAACTGGTGGCTACGCCGCAACGACCCGCTTCTCTTGATGTTCCGGGAGCTCTCGACGTTCCTCGACAAGGCTGGCCAGCGCCGCGCGCATGTCGACGTCGCGTTTCCGAGCGTTCCCGCGCCTGTCATCGGTGAGGAACCCACGCTTGTCGGCAGGATTTCAGCCGTCATGCCTGCCTCTCTCACAGTGAAGCTCGCGCGCAAAACCATTCGCGGATACTCGAAGCAGATCGGCCACGATCTGACCTATCGACTCGTTTGGCGCTAGCCGGACGGCTGTTCAACCAGGCATAGGTCTGGGTGGTCCTGCGTGGTGCGGACACCGCAGATCCACCACAACACCATTCTGTCGCTTGCCTGTGTGGCTGTCGAGCGACAGAATGACCGCCCTCAGCGGTCCCAGGCCAGGTTGGTGAGCACGATGAAAAGACTCGAACGAGGATTCATTTCACAACGCGCGGCTGTCGCCTGGTTGACGATGGGTGTTGTGCTCCTGGTTGGCTGCTCCCGCGGCGCTGCGGATGTTCAAAACCTTCCTGAACGGCAGGACACCGGCGGTGGGCAATCGGACGTCGGGGTAGATCCAGCCGACTCTGGCGACGCACGTGGATCCGGCGCGCAGTCGCAGGACATGAGCGCCGCGGCTACATGTGATTCGAGCGCAAGCATCGGATACCACTGTGGCGACCATGACATCTCCGGCGGCTCGCCGAACACCCTGTACTACTGCGACGGAGCGGGACCAGCGACCGTCGCGGAGAGTTGCGCGGACGAGTGTGTGGTCGCGGGCTCGGGGTTCGATGACTATTGCAAGATGCCCCCGGTTGGCGCGGCGTCGTGCGATTCCAATGCCGTCCAGGGCTACTACTGCGACGGCGACAAGGTCTCCGGCGGCGAGGCCGATACCCTTTACCGGTGCGCGGGGCCTGGTCCAGCAACCGTCGAGAAGGCATGTTCCGGGGGCTGTATTGTGGCCCCCGCGGGCTACGATGACTACTGCGCCGAATCGTCGGCAACATGCGACGCGAACGCCTCGACCGGGGACTACTGCGGCGGCGACAAGGTCTCCAACGGGGAAGCCGACACCCTCTACCAGTGCAACGGACCCGGCCCGGCGACCGTCAAGGAGCGCTGCGCCAACGGGTGCACCGTCGCCCCGGCGGGCCAGGACGACTACTGCGAGGCAGCAGCTGCCACTTGCGATGCGGACGCCGCGACCGGCGACTACTGCGGCGGCGACAAGGTCTCCAACGGGCGGGCCAACACCCTCTACTCCTGCAATGGGCCGGGGCCGGCGACCGTCAAAGAGAGGTGCACCGACGGATGCACCGTCGCTCCCGCCGGTCAGGACGACTTCTGCGAGTCTTCGGCAACCGGATGGCGATGGCCAGTCAGCCCCAAGAAGGGGATTACGAACAGCTACCGCTCGGGACACTACGCGCGCGACTTCGAAGCCAGCAACGGCGCGGAGGTCCGGGCCGTGGCTGACGGCACGGTCACGTGGAGCGGCTACATCTCCAGCGCGTGCGGATATGGCCTGATCATGAAGGTGGACGGCATGAACCTGTACCCGACCTACGAGCACATCAAGAACTACAAGCCCATCGGCGCGAGAGTGAGCAAGGGTGATATCATCGCTCGCGTAGGCCCCGTGCCATCCCCGGGTTCGTGCTGGACCGGGTATCATCTTCATCTCGGCGTCCAGAAGCAGGGCGCCTACCTCGAGTCCCACCGCAGTAACAGCGCGGCGCACCCCGATCCGTGCCAGTGGATCGACGGCTGCTGAGGACCACGTCTCAATAGCGTATGGATGCGAGAGATTGATTTCTCGACGGAACGGCTTAGCTCCGCTTCGGATAGGGCCTCAAGCCGAGCAGCATTTCAGCTTTCTCGGTGAGTGGCTGAGCTAACAGTTCTGCGTCGGTGTAGGCCTCGAGGTTCGTTCGCAGGAGGGCGTACACATCTTCGCGGCTTTGACTCGCGTCGACCTCAACGACCTTGTTCTTGCTCCTGAAGAGCTCGAGCGTGGGCAGCGTCTTCGCCTTGAACGTGTCGAATCTCAGCTTCATGCTCTCGACGTTGTCATCGCTGCGGCCCGAGTACTTGGCGCGACCCAAAATGCGCTTCTCGAGCACCTCGTAAGGGCACTCGAAGTGCAGCATCTGGGGGAGTTCAGCGTCGTGCCCGTAGATCTCGTACCACCCGTCCATGTTGTCGAGAGAACGGGGAAATCCGTCGAGCAAGAAGTTCATCTTGCCGGTCGTTCTCATGGCCTTCGCCATCGCCTTCTGGAGCAGCATCACCGTGATCTCGTTGGGCACGAGCTCACCGGCGGTCATGTATCTTTCGATCGAGGCGGCCGTTTCGCCTCCCGCTTCTCGCTCGGCGCGGAGGAGGTTGCCCGTCGACAGATGTGTCCAACCAAGCTGTGTTTCGGCGAGCTCGCACATCGTACCTTTACCGCTGCCAGGGCCACCCAGAACGAAGATGACGTTGGGCGCGGGAAGGGGCAGTCGAGGGTCGAAATGGTGGACCACCACACGGGGGGCCGGGGCGACGCCCTTCTTGTAGACATGCCACTCCTCGTCCGTCGGGGGCATCTCGTCCTCACAGGTGATGTCGTAGGCGAGGTGGCCATCGGCACGACAGATTCGCCAAGAACGGTAGCTGTTCGAGTAGGAGAGCGCGGGGCTCCGCTCGCACTTGCCGTCGGCGCGGTCCCACGCCATCTTGCCGTTCCAATAGCCAGGACTGGACACGGTCCCTGATTCGGACTCGACTGGAGGTGCCGTAGAAGGCACGAAGAGCCCGTCCACTTCGGGCAGACCTGCGCCGGAGACTTCGATGAACAGTCTGTTGGGCATGAGTTCGTTGGCGTTCACGCTGCAGTCCTGGGTACGCGGGGAGTAAGCGGTGGAAGGTAACTCAAACCGCAGGTTCGCGCATGTGCATCAGCGGTCCGCGAAGCGCCCGATCGCTGAGCACCGTCCCATCGCGGACGGCCGTTTCGACGACCGATCAGCGGAGGGCGAACGCGCCGCCGATCGCGGCGTCAATCTGCGCACGGGACGCTCGGACAGCCTGGCCGAGCCGGAGCTGTGACTGCGCTCGCGCGAGGTTGTGTGCGCGCCGGGACGCGTAGCGCGACGAGTCCCAACCGAAGTAGCAGTCTTCGTAGGCGTCGGCGCAGAAGCGGGCGGCGAGCTCAATGGGCACCGTGATGAAGCCGGGTGCGATCGAGTCTTGTTCCGCCGTGGTCAGCAGTTCGCCGACCGTCGTGGCATACCCGCGGATGGCTGCCGAGAGGATGTCGACCGACACCTCGGGAACTTCGGCGTCTTCCGGATGGGGATTGCACCACGAGCGCAGCGCGTCCCCAAGCTCGTAGGCGATGTACTGCAGCCCGTTTGTGTCGAGGTCGATGAGGCAGACGGCGTCCATCGCGTCTTCGGCGAAGAGGACGTTGGAGATCTTGAGATCACCGTGACACGGCCGCAGCGGCAGTCCGGAGAAGTCGACGAGGTTCTCGGCCTCCGCCAGGATCTGATCGGCCAGCCGATCGATCTCGGGGGTCCCGCGTTCCTCGCGGAGGCGCGCGAGTTTCGCGACGTGCGCTGCGGTGTCGTGTACGCCGGCACGGACATGCGTGAACGGCTGGTGAAAATCGGCCATCGCGCGGTGGAACGTGCCGACCAGTTCGCCGGCCGAAACGGCCGCTTCGGTCGACGGAACCTCGTCGAACGTCCGCCCCGCCACATAGCTGATCGCTCGCCACACCTTGCCCTCGACCTCGATCCAGCGCTCACCGGCTGCGGTCCGAATCAATCGTGGCGTCTGCATTCCGTGGTTGGCGAGGTGCTCCGTGACGGCGTCGAGGTCGACGTTGACCGCGGCCCCGAACACCGGGTGGAGGCGCTGCAACACCGCATGAGACGCGTCGCCGTTCGTCACGAAGTAGGTTTCGTTGATGAGCCCACTCGTCGCCGCACGCACGCCGAAGTCTCGCCACCCATATGCTTCGAGGACCGCCGTTGGAACCACTCCTACCTCCATCTCGCCGCCGAGCATCGCCCGATCAATGGCGGCCCGCAAGGAGAGACGCCCCTCGCCGATTTTCGAGCGCCGCTCCCTATTGTTTAGAGGTAGGGCGGAATCCAGTCCGGAACGAGCGGCAGCCCATACTCCTGCACCTGCTCCGGGACCAGGCTGATCACCCGGTCGCGACTCGGAACCTCGGTCAGAAAAGACTCGCCAATCGCGGAAGCGAACGAGCCGTCCACCCACTCGTGACCGTTCAGCCGAATCGTCAGCTCCCCACGGAACATGGGTCGCGCCGCGGCCCGCTCCCTGATCGTGGCGGCCGTCGGATCGTCGGCGAGGTCCACCAACACGTGAAACGAAGCGCCCGCCACTTCGTCGACGTAGTTGTAGCCCACGAAGCGCCCTCCTCGCGTATCGTTCAGCCGGCACCACCCCCACTCGGGCGGCAACTCCGCGGGGTCGACGCTCCGCGAACCCGACGCGGGCGCAGCCAACATCTCGACCACGGCGGCCTCGGCGCCCGCGCCCGGGTCGGCCCGAGCCAGCCAGACGATCAAAAGAACGATGGCGAGAAGCACAATCAACCCAGCCCATGCAGTCATCAACGCGGCTCCAGAGACAGACAGGTGATTCTACACGATGGCATCGTGCTGCGCGTCGTGCGGTAATACGCGCCTTAGTCACCGCTGTTTTGCGGTGACGATTGCATCCGCCGTGCTCAGGGTCGCGGGCGCGTCAGGGGGCGGAACGCGCTTGGCACGAGGGGTGATGCGCGTCCCACGATGTCGCGGAACGCGTCCGAGGCGTCCTGGAGCTTCCGGTCCCATTCGGGGTCGGGGACCTTGTCCGCGATCTCGTAGTGATAGGTCACGAGCGTGTAGGTCATCGCGAACGGCTCGTACATCGCGGCGTACACGGCCCAGGCGCCGAAAAAGGCGAGGGCGACGCACAGGAGCTGGATCGCGATGGTCTCGGGAAACAGGAACATCAGCAGGCCGAACGGAACAGCCACGACGACGAGCACGCCGACGTAGAAGAACTTCCCGACGAGCCAGATCTTGACGGCCGTCCACAGGATCGGCTTGTAGGATTGCGCGTACAGCAGCACGCCGTGTCGGGCGCTGTCCCAGACGTTGTCTTCGTCGCGGTAGATCGCGTACGACAGGATCGCTTCATCGACGTAGGTCAGCGAGCGCTCGACAATGCGCGACGCGGTCTGCGCGAGCCCCGTTGCCGTGTCGCCGACCGGCAGCCAGTCGACGAAACGCACGAACTTGCGCGACATCGCGCGCAACGTGCTGCGGATCAACGCGTCGAGTGCGAACAGCGCACTGACGTCCGCGAAGTGCTTCGTGATCCGCTCCTTGCCCCACGCGATCTGTGCGAGGCCGCTGGGCGCATCCGTGCCGCGCAGCATCGCGGTCACTGTCGCGATGTGACCGCCCTTCACCATATACAGCACGTAGCGTTGGACCCATTTCGCGGCCGCGCCACCCATGCCGACGCCTACGACGAGGCACACGTACGAGATCGGCGTCGCGATCTTGCCGAGCAGCCACGCGAGGCCGCCCCACAGCGCCAACCAGAGCACGGAGACGATGAAAAACCCGGCGTACACCGCCGCATTTAGCGCGATGTACGGTAGGGTACGGAGGAGGAGTTTTGTCGAAGTCGCGAAGTAGCTCACGTCGGCCATGTGGACTCCTGGTAGCGGGTGGCAGTGTCGACACGAGCATCGCAACCTGCGGGCGTCGACACAAGCCATGAGGCTGTCGACGGGCGAGTGTGAGTTCGTTGTGGCCCTGGGGCTCTTGCTCTCCAGCCACCGAACGAAGATGGTGAACCCACCGATCAGATACGACGGCAACAACGGGCCGAACGAGGCAGATGATGCGCTGTGCGATCACCGGAGCGACGGGACTTCTCGGTGCGAATCTGGCCATTGAGCTTCTCGCCCAAGGTCACGAGGTCGTCGCCACGAAACGCTCCTCGAGCAAGACCGCTCATCTCGACGCGTTCGACATCCAATGGACCGACGCACGGCTCGGCGATGTGGAGTCGCTCAAGCGCGCGTTCGACGGGGCCGAAGCGGTTTTTCATGTCGCGGCGGCGGTCACGGTCAAGATGAAGGTCGAGCCGTGGCTGTACGAGGCGAACGTCACCGGCACCCACCATGTGATCGAGGCCGTGCGCGCGACGGGCGCGGGACGGCTCGTGCACTGCTCCAGTGTCGCCGCGATCGGCGTCTCTGCCGACGGCGAGCCCTGCGATGAAACACACCCGTGGAACCTGGCGGACTACGGTGTCGATGATGCCTACTCGTCGACGAAGTGGGAGGCGCAAAAGGCCGTTCAGGCCGCGGTGTCCGAGGGACTCGACGCCGTGATCGTCAATCCGACCTACATGATCGGCCCCTACGACTCTCGTCCGTCATCGGGCGAGATGGTGGTCAAAGTGGTGAAGGGCCAATTCCCGGGCTACTCGTCGGGCCAAAACAACTTCGTCGACGTTCGCGACGTCGCCCGCGGCATGATCTTGGCCTGGGAAAAGGGCGCCGCAGGGGAGCTGCACACGCTGGGCGGGCACAACCTGTCGTACAAGGAGTTCTTCGATCGCGTCGCCGAGATCGCGGGCGTCCCGAAGATCACCCGGGCGGTGCCGCGCTGGGCGGCCCGAGTCGTCGGGCGGCTCGGCGACCTTCAGGGCGCGCTCACAGGCGGCGAGCCACTTCTCAACGGCGCCACGGTGGGCTGGGGCTACGTCGACCACATCCACTCGTCGGCGAAAGCGGAGCGCGTATTGGGGTACACCCGCTCGCCGATCGAGCCTGCCATCGCCGACGCGATCGCGTGGTTCAAAGCCCACGGAATGCTCTGACTGCGCACCGCACGCGCGGATCTGCGGGCCTCGGCGGGCTCAGCCGGTCGCTTGGAGCGCCGGATCGTGCGTGCGGTCGAGAAACTTTAGCGTCGCGTTCGCGAATTCTTCGGCGAACTCCTCGTGCACGAACAGCTTGCCACCCTCGATGAGGTGCACTTGGGCGGCGGGGCCGGCGAACGAGTCGACCATCTCCCTCGCGAGGCGCCACGGGAACCACGGGTCACGGTCACCCCAGACGAGGAGCACTGGCGCCGTGATCTCGCGGTGCACGGCGGCGAGTTCCTCGGTCACGACGCGCCAGTCGATGTGCTTCAGCAGACGCAGTTGGCCGCGGACGTAGTCGTCGTCACGCGTGAGCGGCTCGATGAAGAGCGCGCCGAAGTCGGTCTCGATCTCGGCGACATCGGCGAAGCAACCCTCGAACATGCGGCGCTGCATGAACTTCGAACTCGTGAGCAGCTTCATGAGGGACACGACTCCGGGAAGGCTCACCCCGAGCTTTGCGGCCTGCAGGCCGGGCAGCGCATGCCCTGGAACCTCAGTGTTGCCCATGACGATCGCGGTGACGCGCCCCGGTGTCAGCGTCGCGAGCAGTCGCGCGATGGTGCCCCCCGAGTCGTGCGCGACGAGCGCGTACGCGTCGAGGTCGAGTTGGTCCATCGCGGCTTTCAGCGTTCGTGCATGCTCCCAGAGGCCGAACGGCCCGTCGTCCGCCCAGCGCGAGTGTCGGGCGCCCGGGAGGTCGAACACGTGGCAGCGGTAGTGTGCGGCGAGCGGGGCCAGGATGCGGCGCCACGTAGCGGCGTGCAGGGGCCAGCCGTGCACGAACACCACGTCGGGTCCCTGTCCGAACACCCAGTACGCCAGATCGCCGTGCTCGAGCTCGATCATGCGATGTGGTTTCGTGAAGTCGATCATCGGATTCTCCAAGACGCGTATCCTTTCAACATCTTAAAGGTTTGAGCGCTGGAGTCCACGTTGCAGGCGTGGGTCCGGATCGTCTAGACGCCCGCCGTGTGCCGAGCTAAGCTGCACATCTCGAACACGAATCTGGGAGAACTCATGTGCAGGCGACTGTGGTGCATCGTCGCGTTTGCAGCCACGATGCTCGCCGCGTCGTTCGCCACGGCCAAGGACGATCCGGGGCTCGCGAAGGCGCTGAAGTATCTCGAGGGCATCGAGGCCCCCGCCGTCGGAACACTCTCGACGTACAACTGCGAGGGGAAGTGGTTCAGCGACCGGTACTGCAAGGCGATCAACGACGTCTACAAGTTGAAGGACGACCGCTACGTGGGGACCGTGAAGCGTTCGGTAAAGGCGTTCCGACTGAAACCCAGCGGACGGCGCGCAGCGGCATTGATCGGGGGCGCGCTTGTGGACCTCGGCTCGTGCGAACATGCGCTGCCGTGGCTAGAAGCCGCGGCGCACATCGAGGATGCTTCGCACGCGCTCGGCACTCTGATTCACTGCTCGGCGTTTCGAAGGGTCGGTGGCGATTCGGAGCGCGTGCTGCGGCTCGCGGAGCTCTACGCAAACTACACCAACTCGGTGTGGGCGTGGTGGGCTGCCGCACGCCTGCACTACTACGCGGGCCGCTACGAGATCGCGCGCGACCGAGCCGACCGGATCGTTCACTCGGAGCCCGACAACTATCGTGGGTGGCGCTTCTACGCGAAGATGCTCGAGCTGTTCGAGGACTACCCCGGCGCGATTCGAGCGTACCAGGAGTCGATCCGGCTGCGACGGAAAGTGAAGAAAGACCGGGCGCTGACGGCCGACGCCGTCGAACTGCTGCATCGCGAACTCGCGGACGCCATGGCAGAAAACGGCCAGTACCAGGCGGCCGACGATGTACTGGCGTCGCTCCGCGCCACACCGGAGGAGAAGGAACGCGCGGACGCGGCGTCCAGTCGGGTCCGCCTCCGCCTGCGCTGGAAGGGGTGGGAGGCAGCTCGCGCGCTCGCCGCGGAAACGAACATGCAAGACGCGCAGACGGAGCGGGAGGTGGCCTTCGCCGAGGCGAAGGCCACGCAGAACAACGAGTACGAGCCTCCCAGCGAGCTGGGCATCTGGGACAAGATCGCGTGGCAGCTGCACTGGAACAACGCTGAAGGTGCGTACACGCTGTTGAGTGCGGCCGTGAGGGACGGCACGCTCCCGGACAATCGCTTTGGGGTGCTCGACTTCCGCGTCGGCAAGTGCGGGTCGCTGGGGGCCGCGAACTCGCACTACGTGGGTGCGCGGGCGGACTATGCCGATGTGTGGAAGGACGCGATGATCAGCGCGCGCTGGACGGCGAACTGCGGGTCGACGCCGGCGACGGGCTACAACCTGACGAACGCTCCGCCGGTGCGTGAGGCGTTCGCGCGCTCGCTGCATAAGGCGGCGGTCGAGTTCGAGATGGGCAACTACGCGAACCTCGCACAGACTCTGGCCGAGCTGCCCGAGACGGGCCCGCCCGTGTACCACGTGTTTCGGATGTGGGCCGCCGCGGCGACCCAAGATGTGGCGGCGTTCGAGTTTCACGAAGAGCGTGCGCGCGCGGGCAGCCATCGCGAAGCGTACGCGTTGGCCCATCTGTTTCGGACCTTGCGGCGCGGCGACATCGGAGCCGCGCGCGAGGTCTGGGAATCCCTCCCCGACCGGTTCCGCCAACCGCGGCTCGTCTATCGCCTCGGCCTCGTCCTGGAGCGGCACATCGTCCTCGCGGCCGCCGAGGTCGATGCCGATTTCGCGACGCTGATGGCGGAGGCGTGGTTTGGGTCCGACGGTGTCATCGAACGCGGCGTGTGGCGTCGGTTGCGCTACGTCCCAACCGGGTTTGCCGCGCGATGAGTGTACGAATCCCCATGATCTGCGTTCTCGTCTGGATTGTCGGCTGCGGTGACGCGCAGAAGAAGCGCGACGCCGAGATCGCGGAACGAACCTCGAGCTGCGAGTACGAGTGTGCGGGCCTCGCGATGGCACTGGCCGAATCCGGTCGCTACCAGCTCGCGCGCCGACCGCTGGCGAACGCGCTCGAAGACGCCGAAGACCCGCTGCGCGAGGACGTGCCGTTCAACCCCGCCGAGCTGATGGCGCATCGGCTCAAGCTGGCCGTGCTCGGCACGGTGATCGCGCGACACGTCGATTCGTCGAGCGAGGCCAACGCGCTCGATCGGCTGTGGAAGCAGGTCGGGCGGTTCGTGGAGACCCGTTCGTACGGCTCGCTGAGCCACACCAACGTCCGCTTTCTGAACCGTGCCGACCGGGGATGGCTGCTGCGACAGCTCGAGAACACCGACGCGCTCGATGAGCGGACGCGTCAGTTGATGGCGCTCGTCTGGCGGGTCAATTCGGACTTCGCGCCCGATCGGCTGCTGCTGCAGCGCCTCTCGGGCGAAGCGCAAACGACGGCCGAGCACCTGCTCGCGGCGTACTCGTTGTGCGCGCTGGATGATTGCGAATCCGATCGTGTCGTGGTGCATCTGTCGGCGCTCGTCACGGACCAGATGAACCGCCCCGACGACGAGGTCGACGCCCAGTTGATGAACTCGTGGCTCGTCGCCCGATTCCTGAAGCTAGCGGGACCCGCGCACGAAGGTGAGGTGCTCTGGGTTCGGGACTACTATCGCGACCACCGCCTGCTCCCGTCCTGGATCCCCGTGAACGCGCTGGGTCTGGGGCGCGGGTGTCGCGAGTTCGCCGGGATGTACGAAGTCGTCGTGCGGCGACGCGCAAGCTACGACGCGCTCGTGATCGCCGCGCGCTGCGCGTTTGCGCTCGATCACGACGCCCACGGGATGCGGCTTCTCGCACGTGCGGACCGGCTGCGTGACGATACGAGCGAAGCTGCCCTGGCGCGCTGGGAGTACGCGTTCCTCACGATGGACACGCCACGCATGAAGAGTGCGGCCCAACGAATCACGGAGCCGGTCGGTGCCGAGCAAGCCCGCGTCGCGATGCGGGCAATCGACGCGATCAGCGCGGGGGATGAGCGCGCCGCCGAGGTCGAGATCCGAAAACTGCCGTTGGGAATGGTTCGTTCGTACCTCCGCGGTCTCGTGGCCTTCGGCGCCGGCGACTGGGCGACCGCGGAACCGCTCCTCGCCAGCGTGTTCGAACATTGGACCATCGCGATGGTGGGGACCCGTCTCGCGAGGGCTCGAATGGGGCTCGACGACCTCGAGGGCGCGAACGAGGTCACCGCGCGCGGGTTCGCTCTCCGCCCTCGGCACTGGGCGTTCTTGCACGGTCGAGTGGCGCTCGCCCGCGGAGATAGCGCGGCGCTCGATGCGGCGATCAAGGCGCTCGACCACTCCGAGGCGACGTGTTCGGAAAGCGGGATTCGCTCGCGCCTCGTCGCGGCCTCAGCGGGGCCCGCGGCAGGACTCGCTGTCCTGGACAACCACTTGCGTGGGATGCGGCAGCCGACCGCTCGCTGCGTGGAGACGCTCGCGTGGAATGCGGCGCACTACGCGCCGACGCAGGCCGTGCTGGCGACGTCGAGCGTCGCGCGACTCACGTCCGACAAGCTGAGCGGGGTCGCGCGGGGCATCCCGGGTTGCACCAAGGAGCAGCTCGAGGCAGGGCGATCCGAGCTCTCGAGCCCCGACACGTCGCCGCACGCGGCAAACAACAC
Source organism: Bradymonadaceae bacterium (assembly GCA_041601915.1). Classification (GTDB taxonomy): domain Bacteria; phylum Myxococcota_A; class Bradymonadia; order Bradymonadales; family Bradymonadaceae; genus JBFIHF01. The sequence goes on along the minus strand of JBFIHF010000039.1, from coordinate 8,679 downwards.
CGCCTGGTTCCTCACCGAATGCGGCGAGTTCGCGGACGCCCTGCGCGTCCTCCCGGATGGCGGGGATGTCCCGAATCACCGAGACACTCACGGTCGTGTCTTGCTGGGACTCGGCCGAAGTGCCGAGGCGCTGGCCACGTTTGCGAAGCTCGTCGACGAGTACGCCACAACGCCGACATTCCAAATCCATCTCCTCGCGGCGCAGCTCGCGGCGAACGCAGTGACCGACGCCTCCGAGATCGAGTCGAAGGTCCGCCGAGTGATCTTCGCCGCTCGAATCAACTCGTCGTCCAGCTCGTTCGTCATCGGCACTCTGGCTGACGAACTCGAGCGCGCGGGGTTCCAGGCACAGGCGCAAGCGGTGTGGCGGGTGCACACCGACAATCCATTCTCCCCGCCGTCGTGGCAGGGATGGAAGCGCATCCGGGAGAAGTGCGCCGCGTGTGTCGATCTCCACCGAGCGCAGTGGGAGCGCGACCCGCCGGGCCAAGAACCGTGAGGACGCGCGCTAACTTAGATGCTCCAACAGCGTGAACGCCGCCAACTTCCCCAGCTCGTTGGACGCCAGCGGACTCGCACCAGTGATGAGGTGTCGGTCCACGCAACAGGTCTTGTCCCCTTTGGTGTTCACGATCGTGGCACCGAGTTCGGTCAGCTTCGCTTCCAGCCGCCACGGCATGTGCCCGGGCAGGTAGCCGATCATCGGGGTCATCTTGTCCACCGCATCGGGGAACGCAGCCATCTTGTATCCGCGGTACAGGAACTCGTTCCCCTGTAACGCGGTGGCCAGGAATGCCCCCGGGCCGTGACAGAGGCTGATCGTGAACAGACCCTTCTCATGAGCGTCGCGTAAGATCGTTCCCACGTTCGGGTCTTCGGGGAGACCCAACATCGCACCGTGACCGCCGGGTACGAAGACCGCGGCGTACGACCCGATCTCTCGGCGGAAGCCATCGGCGACCTCCCGAAGCGACCTCGGGCTTTCGAAGCTGGACTTCAACGCGTCGTAGATGCCGACGACCTGCGCGTCTTCCCGCGGCATCGCCCACATCTCGAAGGCAACCGGCGCTCCAGTGGGAGTCGCGATCTCGAACTCGAAACCCGCGTCCCTCAAGTGCAACATCGGCAGGAGTGCTTCGATCGGATGGTTCCCCGTCGAAAACTCCTTCCCGTTCTGCATCGTCATGTTCTTCTGTTCCGTGAAGACGACCAGGATCTTCGTTCGCGTCCCCTCGTAGGCCTCACAGACAATGGGCTCGAAGTCGGAGACCTGCGACGTCGACAGCTTCAAGGCCAACTTCGAAGGGCTGAATGATCCGTCGGGCTCCCGCTTTGGGGCGATTCCGAAAAGTGATTTGAGCATGGGTTAATCCCGTCTCTTGATAGTGGTCGGTCGTTGTGTCGCACTCGGCAAAGCGTGATGCGGAACGACTTCGTGAGTGAGGTCGGAACATTGGCGTCGTGGTGGTGGTGACCGCGCTCCGCCTTCACGCATGGCAACGTACACACATAGAGCACGGGGCGCACGACCACAGGCGGGACAAATCATCCCACTGGAGAGACAGCGATCAAATGACGACGACGGGCCGATCGCCAGTCGGCATGGGAATGCTGCCCCGTGCAACGGACCGCCATGTGCCAGCGCTTGCACGCGATTGTCGACGCCAAACCGCGAACACTTCTTCGTCACGCCATGCACACGCGTGCAGACTGCGCTATCGTGGTGTGGAGCTGGCGCTTGCTGATCCGCGCCAGCAGTCCGGAGGCCCCATGATGACAACGACTCAGACGCAGACGATCAGTGTCGAACTCGCTGACGCCTACGCAGCAGCTGCGAAGCGCGCCCGGACGGATCTGGGCGCCGACGGCGCGGGCGTCGTGGCTCGCAAACTTCCGTTTGGCTTCGAAGTGTTCGCAGCCGACGCGGTGCGCGGCTTCGATCTCGGAGCGACGCTCTCCGCGGCCCTCATCGACATTGTGCACCAATCCTCCCGCACCCTCACGCCCACGGCGCTTCACTCGGTCGTGCTCGCGCCGATCGTTTCGGAGGGCGCGGTCGTCGCGGTGCTCCACGTCGCACGTCGCAGCGGACTGGGCTTCACCGCCCATGAGGTTCGGGCGGTCGAGGCGATCGCGAATAGTCTGGGTGCCGCGGCGACCGACGAAGCCGGAGCCGGTGGGCGAAGGAACACACTTCAGCGCAAGACGATCATGAATCTCCTCGCTGGCGACCACGATTTGGTCGATTGGGAGGAAGACGACGATCCGAATGGCCCTATCGTCGCGTTTAGCCCCCTTCTCGACACGTCGCTCGCCAACGCCGAGCTGCGCTCCGGGCTCACTCGTACGCTGGTCCGCGTGCTGGAGGTCAGCAACGCGCACGTCGCCGCGATTGTGCTTGGCGTCCAACCGATCACGGTCCTCGCCGTCGCCGCCACCCCGAAAGCTCCCGACCTGCCCGCGGATCGACTGATCTCGAAGACCGTCGTGAGCCAGGTCATGGAAAGCGGGCAACCGATGTTGACGCTTGACGCGCCCAGCGACGGACTCAGCGCGGCCGCCTCGATCATGAGCCTCATGGTCACCACGGTCATGGGGATTCCCCTGGCGGCGCCAAGACACGGAGGCACGTTCGGGGTCCTCTACTCCGCGACGTTCAACAGTTCAGCGAAGCTCAGTCCCGAGACGATCGAAACGGTGATGGGTGACGCACGCGCGCTGGGCCCGATGCTGGCTGGACTAACGCGCAGTTAAGATTCGCAACCTTGGGCCGCGAGGTCTAGGTGACTGGTGCCATCGAGTTCGGATCCGCTGATGTCGGACGAAGAGGACCATCCCCTCATCCACCGCGTGGTCGGTGGGACGCAGCGTCGGCTCGGCAAGCTGCGGCGTCCTGCAGCCTGGGTGCGCAAGAAGGTGAATAGCGCACTGCTGCCGCGTTTGGAGCACCAGACCGAGCGTTTGATGCTGGCCATCGCGGAGCCCGAAAACGCGCAGCGCGTGCAGACGACGCTCGCGCGGGTCGCGCAACTGGGGATGGAGCTCGGGTTTCGGGCTGATCCCGATGCCGGCCAGCTCTACGAGTTGGTCAGTTGGCTCGAAGAACGGCATGGCCGAGAACCGGTCGTACTGCGGGTCGTCGCGCACGCCGCCGACGCGGGGTCGGGGTTTCGGCGGACGCTCGAATCGAGGCTCTTCGGTCTGACGCAGCCACCCGGCTCCGAGGCGCAGCAAGAGGCGGCGCGGCAGATGCACGAGGTGCGGGACGAGATCGCCGCCGACCTGCTGGGGTTGCTCTGTTCGCTCGCCGCGCTCGAGGCCGACGAAGAGCCGCCAAGCACCATCGAGGCTCAGCTGACCTTCTTCGTCGAGGCAGGACTGCCGGTCGAGTTTCATCGACTCCCGGCGAGGGCCGTCAACAGCCCGGGGGCGTTCGATCAGCCGGGCAAGTCCGGCGACGAAGACGCCTCGCAGACCTCAGGAATCGCACGGTTCGTGCCGAGTTTCGACGACCCCCATCTGCGGTTTCTGACGTTGAGCCAGCTCTTCTTCGTCCACAGCTACCTGACGCGCAACCTCATCGAGCGCCTGCCCGAACTGTTGGCCGCCACTCAACAATTCGAGGCGTAACGCGGGCAGGGCCGGCTCGATCCGCGCCCATCGGCGGGCGAATTTTCGACTCCGTTGAACGACGCCATCGACGCCTCTACTATCTGTAGCGGGGCGATTCGTGGGCGATTCCCGCACCCTGCGCGCGAACTCTGGAGGCCACATGAGCATTCTCGTAGCGACCGACCTGTCCACGCGCTCCATTGCGGCGATTCGATTTGCCGAAGTACTCGCTGAAAAGCTCGATACGCCGTTGACGATCCTGCACGTCGCTCCGAATACGCGGAAGGACATCGTCGCGGATGCGCGGAACGCGCTCGAGTTGTTTCTCCGCGACTCGAGCGAACACCCTGAACGACACACGACCGACGTGATCATCGGCGAGATCGGCGACGTCATCTCCCGTTTCGGGTCGAACCACGAGCTCGTTGTGTGCGGCGCAACCGGTAGCTCGTACCTCGAGGACATCTTCCTCGGGACCACGGCCAGCCGCCTGATCCGTGAGTCGCCGAGCCCCGTTTGCGTCGTGCCCGACCGCCACACGCCTCGATTCGAGCGGATGATTGTCGCGATGGGCTTCGATGACGCGAGCCGTGCGGCGCTGAGCCTCGGCGAGCGGCTCGCCGAGCGGACCGGAGCCGCCCTGCACCTCCTCTCGGCCGTGGCAGCGGGCGACGAGGCCGCAACGCGCCAGAAGCTGGAAGTGATGGCCGCCGAGCGGGACGGCGTCGAGATTGGGATCCACGTGCGGACCGGCAACTCCGCGGAAGTCATCCGATCGGCCGTCGTCGATCTCGACGCCGACGTCGTGGTGATGGGCACGCACGGCCGCGACGAACAGGCCCTTTACTTCCTCGGGTCCGTCGCCGAGCGGGTCGTCCGCCAGCCGCCCTGTGCGGTCGTGACGGTCCGTCCATTCGACGGGTAGTCCTCGTCAGGTGCGGTCCGCCCACCTCGCCGATCAGTTCTCCTCGTCCGCGTCGTCCGGCTTCGCACGAGCGCCCGACGAAAGCGCCTTGCGGACGTCGCCCAGGCGCGTCTTCACCTCGACGCGATCGGGATAGAGTTCGGCGAGCTCCTCCAGCCGACGGATCGCGGTGGATGAGGGCTCCGCCTCCATGATCTCTTTGATCGCTATCGCCTCGAACCCCTTGTCTCGAACCTCCTGCGCCTCGGGGGAGGTCGGGAACCGGCGCAGGCGTCGGAACGCCTTGAGCGCGTCGACCCACTTGCCCTGGTGAAACGCGCGCGCCCCCTCTTCCAGGGCTTGCGGCGGGATGGGGTCTGTAGGTGGTTCCGAATCGCCGCCCAGACTCCAGGCGAGCAGCACCACGACGAGCATCGCCGCACCGAGGGCGAGCACTCGCACGAGCTTGGGGCTCGGTCCCGACGACCCCCGAGGGTCGGCTCGCGGTGGCGGCTCGCGACGCGGAGGCGCCGGCGCCGGCGGACTCGCGCTGGCCACGGGCTGTTGCGCGGGTTCAGGCATCGGCACCGGATCCGGTGGAGCCGGCTCGAAGCCAGACTTGTCGAGTTCCAGACCAGCCTCCATCCCGGTCTGGTCAAACTCGAACTCGAGGCCGAAGTCGTTCTCCGGCTTGGCGTGCTCTTCGGCCTCGCCGTCGGGGTGCGCGCCGTGCTCGTGCGATGTTGGGGGATCATCCGCCATGGGGCAGCCCGCTGTGGGTGAGTGCACAGGCTAGCCGACGAACTCGCTGCGGACAACGCGCCGACTCGACGCAGATTCTTCTGCCCATCCGTCGATCTGAGGTGTCCAAGGTGTACGCGAATGTAGGTGATGCCATGAATGAGCCCAAACGACCCGTTCTTCCCTCCACTCTTCGATCGGCCGCCATGGCCGAGAGGCCCCGTACGACGCCGCGCGCGTCGAACACGTTTGCCGCGCTACCGCGCCCCGCGGTCACGGTCGCAGCAGCGCGCTCCCCGGCCGCAGCTCGCGAGCCGACTCGTCGTACGACCCTCCACGGACTGGGGCCGATCGTGGCGAGGCGGCCGCCGGCCGCCGACGTCACGGCGGACATTCTGACCCCGCCGGTCGAGTCGAAGTCGAGTCGTGCGACGTTGAAGATGGCCTCGTTTTCGTCGTTGCTCGAAGCGGATCGTCACGGCCCCCGCAGCACGCTGCAGATGCTTGCGCACCCATGGTTCAGCAGCGAGGCGTCGGACGATGCGGTGGAGATCTGGCAGACCGACAGGCCGCTTCCGCGGCTCGTTCTGAGCGCGAGCGTTGCGCTGCTTGCCTGCGCTGTGCTGGCCGCCGTTCTTTTGGCGTAACCGCGAGAGCGAGAGTTAGATCCGCGCCCACAGACGGATGATCTCGAGTCCGTCGCGCACGTCATGCACGCTCTCGTAGCGTGCGCCGAGGTCCAGTTGCACGACCCGCTTGTGGCTCTTGGGTGCGCCAAAGATCACGGGACACAGCTGCGTCTCTTCGCGCTGGATCCAGCCATCTTCGGAACGATCGTGGCCGTGGATGACCATGGTCAGTCGATGCCCGCACAGATCGGACATTGCGGCGAGGAATCGCCGTGAGTCCGCTTCCCGCTGCTGGTAAGGGCCCGTGAACTCGTTGACGATGCGGTGCTGGGATGGAGTGAGCGACGCGCCCAGTTCGATCGCGTCGAGCTCATCGAGCGACGCCGGCGGTTGCGCGGGCGATGCATGGCAGAGAAAGGGGCCGCACGGCGCGATGACACCGAGCAGGGCCTCCCGAAACAGGGTGTCGATCGCGCGTTTCTCGAGGGGCTCGAGGTACGACTCGAGATAGGACGCCTCGTTGGGCCAGAACTTCGCCGTGACCGGTCCACCGATGTGCGCCCAATCGTGATTGCCGAGCACGAAGTGAACCCGTCCTGGATACTTCTGACGCAGCTGCATGATCTGGATCGCGATACGCCCGGACTGGTCGTCGTAGTCGTACAGGTCGGGCCGCCGACTGCGCGCGGCGTCGTTGGGCCCATGCACGATGTCCCCCAGAATGACCCAATGCGTGTCGGCCGGGCTCAACTGAAACCGCCGGATCATGCGCTCGAAATCGGCTCCATTTCCATGGACGTCCGTGCTGACGAGCAGCGTCCCCGACGACGGTAAGATCAGGTGGCGTGGCACCGGCGCTCCTTACGAGTTGGCCCAGATCGTAGCATGCGAGCGGACCGTCGACGAGACCAGGCGAACTTCGGCACGCGGCGCTCGATGACCGCGGTCACCAGGCGACCGAAGGCATGCCGCGGTCAAGCCCGGCGTGCAGAAACGCGGCGATACCGGGCAGGTCGTTGGCCATCCAGCGCGACGGATCCGGCGGGTTGAAGCGCCAGAACAGCTCGGAGGAGCGCACCATGCCGAGCTTCGCGGACAGGGGCCACAGCTCGACGCAGATCGCCCACGTTCCGTGGGTCGCGTGTTGGAAGTCCTCGAGCTCACCCGTGAACCGGTCGAGCCAGAAGTTGGCCAACCGTGGGTAGCGCGAGATCTTCTGCGCGCGTCGGAAGACGCGGCAGAGCTCGCCGTAGGCGCGGTAGTCGGCGCGGCTTTGCACACACGGCGAGATGAGGGTGCCCATCGTCGAGTGCAAGCTGACGCTGGCGGCGAAGCGAACGCGGTCCAGCAACCCCACGATCGCCATCGACTCCGGTTCGCTCAGCGGTCGCTCGCCGCGGTAGAACGGGTTGGTGGGATCGTCGGAGCCCGTGCGCCATCCGTCGAACGAGAACCACACCGGCCGTTGTGGCGCCGGCAACGGGAAGTTGCGGTTGAGATCGACGCCACGCGCATTGGTGCGCAGCTCGGGTAGCGTCCCAGCGCCAGCCTGGGACCACGTACGTGCGTACGCATCGGGGTTGAGCGACGGGACGACCCACAGGTCGGCTCGTTCGCGCAGCGCCGTCCAGGCGGCGTCACCGTCGCGGAGTGCGGCGAGTGCGCCCAGCGCGACCTCGGTGGCGATGAACTCGACCCCGTGGATGCCCGCGCAGACCAGCACCGCGCCATCGTCGCCTCCGGGCACGTGCACGGCGCGAATCGCACGACCCTCGACGCTGACTCCGAGTGTGTGGACCTCGGCGTTCAGCGCGGCCGCCAGCGCGTCCACGGCCCCTTCGCGGGCATCGGGGCTGCGATAGGGAGCGAGGCTCACTACGGAACGCACCGCGCCAGACCGAGCGCGTTCGTGCTGCGCTTGAAGCTGACGGCGAGCTGGCCGGCCGGGTCGAACACCATCGACGTCTTCGAGTACGAGCTCGTCTCGGAGATGCTCTGGGTCGTCCAGCCGTTGGCGTCGCGCGCCGCATAGCGCAGGTCACCGCTCGGGTACGAGCTCACATAGGCGATGTGCACGACGCCGCCCCGCGCCTGCAGCGCGGTATCCCACCCCGTGTTGTTCATCGAGTCGACGGTCTCGGACACCCACGTACCGCTCTCGTTCGTCGCGTACTTGAGCTCGCCGGCATCGACGATGTGCTTGTGATAGCTGATGTGGATGTCCCCGGCTTCGTCCTTCGCCACCGAGCTCCAGCCGCCGATATCGAACCCGTCGTCGACGGGCTCCACGACCCAGCTGCCCGTCGCGCGGGTGGCGAACTTCAGGCCTTCGGCGTAGTTCCCAAACGAGATGAGCGGGGTCGTTCCGTCCATGAACAACGCGGGGACGGGCCGTCCGCGGGTACCTGTCTGGGCGTCCTCGAGCGTCCAAACGCCGGCCTGACGGACCCCGTAGACCAACGTCGAGCGTGTCCCATCCAGATAGGCGATATGCAGGCTGCCCTGACTGTCCTTGGACATCACGAGGTCCTCCCCGACGATGCCGTCGCCGGCGATCAGAGTCGTAACCCACGCCCCAGTCGCGTTCGTCGTCTGGCGAACATCGAAGTTTTCGCCTTCGTAGTAGACGATGTCGACACGGCCCTGGCCATCGACCGCGATGCCGGTCGCCGTGACCGGACGCGGCGAGGGGATCTGCTCAAACGCCCAGCCACCGGCAGCGTTCGTCCCGTAGTAGAGCCCCAGATTCGTGGTGAACGAGACGTGCGCCGCGCCCGCGCTATCAAAAGCCAG
>JBFIHF010000038.1:0-29095 GCA_041601915.1 Bradymonadaceae bacterium | reverse complement strand
TCGGTTCCAAGCGGTGGTGGAGCGCCTTGTTCGATGGCACCGGGCGGACAAGCGCTCGGCGGGAGGTCCGCAGGGCCGGAATGGGCGCAGCTGACCGCGAGCGCGGTCAGGATCGTCACAGCAAGTCGATTAGCCAATTGAACGAGACGAACGTGCCGAGGGAGCTGCCGATGTTCGAAAAGACGAACACGAGCAGAATCCGTGAAAGACGATTCGACCAGACTCCGCGCCAGTTCACGACATCATCGCCCACGCGCTCCATGTCGCGCACCGTGGGTGCGGCAATGAGCGTTTGGACCAGAGCCGTCACCATGCCGGCACCGATCGTCGGATTCAGCGAGGTGATCGGAGCGGCGAAAAATGCGGTGATGATCGTCAACGGATGCCCGAAGGCCAACGCTGCACCGAGCGCGGCGAGCGTCCCGTTCGCGACCACCCACGCGATCGCTGCGCGCTTGAAGTTCTCGGGATCCCCGAAGAAGAACCCACCGACAAACAGGCCGATGACGATCAGCGGTAGGATCCACGGCAGGACTTTGGAGAACGCGCCCCGATCGGGGACGAAATCGATCGCGTCGACCTGAGCGTCGGTCGTCTCCGCCGCCCAATTTCGAATGATGCCCGGCTTATGCGCGGCGCCGACCACGGCGACGATCTTCGTGCCCGGTGCGCTCCGGATCTTGTGCGCCATGTAGAGGTCGCGCTCGTCGACGAGTACGCGCTTCATGTCCGGGAGCGTGCCGCCCAGCTCGTCGAGGATCTCGTTGATGTTGTGCTCTTCGCGCAGACTCTCGAGTTCGGACTCGTCGACCTCGCTCTTCTGGAACATCCCGGCCAGCAATACGGCGCCCAGGCTGGACCGTTTCCAGAACGGCGTCAGACGCCACGCGCGCAAGAGCGTCTTCTGGATATCGCGGTCGACGAGGGAGAGTTCGGCACCCATCCGCTCGGCGGTGTGAGTCGCCTCGAGCATCTCCTGACCGGGTTTCACACCGGTGTAGAGCGACATTCGCTTCTGGAACGCCATCAGCCCGAGGCGGGCAACGAGGAACGTCGTCTGCTTGTTGCGGATGATCTGAACGAGATTGAGTTCCTGCCAGTTCACTTCGTCGCGGATCGCTCGAAAGCGCGGCTCGTCGAGCTCGACGCACACCGTATCCGGCGCTTCGTTCTCGATCGTACGAACCACGATCTCGACGGATTGCGCAGAGATGTGCGCGGTGCCGACGAGGATGATCTCCTTGCCGTCCACAGTGATGCGGGTGATGTCAGTTGACTCGCTCATCGGCGAACCTTGTAGCCGATGTGCGGGCTCATGGATAGCGCGCGGCAAAGCGATCGCCGCAACGTGCGCACTACATGAGGTTGAGGGCAATGAAGATCAGGAGCAGAATCCCCCCGATCGCCGCGAGCATGATGAAGAAGTTTTTCGACTTCTCATCTTCTTCTTTTTTCGGCTTTTCACCGCGCCGGCGTCGTCGTTTTGCCATGGCGGGAGTTTGTCACACGACCTTTTCCCAGACAAGAGGCTCGAAGCCCCGTCGGGCGTTCTGTTGGCGGATTTTAAGAATTCAGATCGCTGTCGTCGCGCGTTGCCATGTAGAGCAGCCGGATGAGGTCGCTTCGCGTGATGATTCCGACGACCTCTCCATCGTGCATCACGGGCATTCGGCCCACGTCGGCGCTGGACATCATCTCGAGGGCGTCTTCGATCGGCTCGTGGCTGTCGACGCAGGTCACCGTGTGGGACATGTGGCTGGAGACCGGCAGGTGCAGTGAATCGGACAGCCGGGCGCGCTGAATGTCGCGTTTCGACAGCACCCCACAGAACTTCCCATCTCGCATGACCGGCGCTCCCGTGATGCAGAGCGTCCGGAGGGCTTCGTGTGCTTCGCTCAGGGTCGTGTCGTGGCTGAGGAAGTGCACGGGCGAGGTCATGATCTCGTGGACGCGCGTCGGATGCATGGGCGCGGCGCGCAGCATCGTCTCGAGCCGGGCGGTGACTTCTTCGATAGACGAGTCCTTGACGGAACCGGCCGCCGCTCCCCGGTGACCGCCGCCGCCGAACTCCTTCATCATCTCGCCCACATCAACGTACGAGACGCGGCTGCGGGCGATGATCTGAACGCGCTTGTTCTTCGCGAAATACAGGACGCCGAACATCGCATCGTGACCGCCGAGCTCCATCACTTGCTGGACCACGGTCGATGCGCCGGCGATCGTCTTGTGCGCTTCGGCCGTCGCAATGGCGATCTCGACGGCGTTCACGGAGATCTCGCGACAGGTGTCGAGCAAGTCGAGCAACAGCTTGCCCTGTTGCGGCGACAACGAGTGTCGCAGATACCGGTTCACGACCTTCAACTGTGCGCCGTGGGCGATGAGGAACGACGCGACGTCGAGGTCGCGAGAGCGCGTCGTGGCATACGAGAGGCGACCGGTATCGGAGTACAGTCCGAGGAGGTAGAGCGTCGCTTCATCGGGTGTGATCGGCACTCCCTGCTCGATCATGCGCTCCACGAGTAGCGTGATGCACGCGCCGACCGGCTCGACAACCGCCTCGTCGCTCGCGATGTCGGAGTCACACGCGGGATGGTGGTCCCAGGCCGTGACGCGCGGGGCGATATCGAGCAGATGCTCGACGTCGCGCAATCGTCGCCGATCGCGCACGTCGACCACGATCACCTCCGCGACGTCTTCCGGCACGACGTCTTGCGGCGCCAGTAGTGGATAGTGGTCCTTGTGCAGGGCCAGAAATCGGTGCACCGGCGGGCTGAGGCTCGCGCCACCGACCGGCACGGCCCCGAACAGACGACTCGCCGCGATCATGCAGGCCAGCGCATCGAGGTCGGCGTTGGTATGAGAGACGACGATCTTCACGGGAAGAACCCGCCCGCAACTCGCCATCCGCTGCCGACGTGCTTCATCTGTAGCGTCACGTGTTGGACCCCGGAATCGGTGGTGATGTCGACATATGCCGCGGCGTGGGACTCGTCTCCGACGATCCGACGGATCGTCGCGCCGCCCGGCTTGTTCACAACCAGCGGGTGGCCATCCAACGCGTGTTCGAACACGCTTCGCGAGTAGTCTCGGCAGCTGCCGGCGGGGTTTTCGCAGGTCCAGCGCGAGACCTGCACAGCGAGCCGCAGTTCATCGGGTAGTTCGACGAGGTCGGCATTCGACATCGCGCGCAGCTCGCCGCAGTCCTCGGGCTCCACCTCGCTGCGTGCCTTGGCGAGGAGGTTCTTGAACTCGTGGCGGCACCATTCGCTCTGATCGGTGCTCTCCACATGGGCGGCGTAGAGCCCGACGCGGTCGCCGTAGCGCAGCGCCTCCACGAAGCTGTGCGCGACCTCCGACGACGCATGGGCGCTCTCACAGCCAAGGAGTAGCAACGCGACGACGCATGTGTGTGATCGGTTCATGGCTGGCCCCGAATCGCGAGCCGCTGTAGGTTCGCAGACACACCTTCCACTGGCAAACGGAGCCCCCGAATGCACGCGATCGAAATCCTCGGTGATCCTGGCCACACGTTGGCCTGGCGCGAAGTCCCGGACATCGTCCCTGCCCCGCATGAAGTGGTCGTCGCGGTCCGCGCGACGGCCGTCAACCGCGCCGATCTGCTGCAGCGGATGGGGAACTACGCTCCGCCGGCCGGCGCCAGCCAGATCCTCGGACTGGAGTGCGCGGGGGTTGTGGAGTCGCTGGGCAGCGCGGTTCCCCGGCAATGGCTGGGTCGACGGGTCGCGGCTCTGCTCAGCGGCGGCGGCTACGCCGAACGCGTGGCGGTGCCGTTCTCGCACCTGCTGCCGCTGCCCGAGTCGATCAGCTTCGTGGATGGCGCCGCGATCCCCGAGGTGTTCTACACCGCGTTTCTGAACCTCTGCATCGAAGGCGAACTGAAGCCGGGCGAAACCGCGCTCATCCACGCCGCGGCGTCCGGCGTGGGCACCGCGGCGCTGCAGATCTGTCGTGAGCTCGGTTGTCCCGTCATCGCCACGGCGAGCGGCGCGAAACTGACGTTTTTGCCCGCCCTCGGCGCCACGCACTGCGTCGATCGAAACACGGAGTCCTTCGACGACGTCGTCAAAGAGGTCACCGATGGGCGCGGGGTCGATGTGATCCTCGATCCGGTGGCGGCGGACTACTTCAGCCGGAACATCGCCTGCCTCGCCCCCCGCGGACGGCTCGTGCTCATCGGCCTGCTCAGCGGTGGGCAGGCGCAATTGGACCTTGTCGCCCTGCTCCGCCGGCGCCTGCGCGTGGTGGGATCGGTTCTGCGGTCACGCAGCAATGAAGAGAAGACCGCGATCACGGAGCGCTTCCTGGAAACCGTCTGGCCGTGGTTCGCGGACGGACGCGTGGGACCCGTCGTGGACCGCGTGATGGCGATCACGGCAGCGAACGAGGCCCATCAGCTGCTCCGCGATAACGAAACCGTCGGAAAGGTCGTGCTCAAAATACGATGAGCACGATGATGAACAGCAGGAAGATCCCCAGCGTGACCCCGAGGACCAGCACCAGTACGTTGCTGCCGTGGTCGCTCTCCAGCAGCTCGGCGAGCTTGCGATGGTAACGCAGCGCTTGATCGGCGGCTGACGGCGGGAGGTGCTTCTCGATCAGGTCCGCAACGGTGTCGCGACGCGCATTGGGGGTGCGCCGCGGCGACGTTCGATCGGATTGCTCTACCTGCCGAAACACCTGCGGCCCCGGCGTTACCCGCGGTAGACGTTCGGCGGCGCGGAAGCTGGGCAGATCGATCGTCTGCTCTTCGGCGGTCAACAGCCCACTTTCCTGGGTCTCGAGTTCGAGCTTCGTCGGATCTTCGATGAAGAAGTCGGTCTCGTCATGGGCGAACGAGTCGTCGGGCGACGCACCCACGGCGGCCGGCCCGCGGATGTAGGACTGCCGCAGCGTCATGTCGCCGGTATCCAGCGGCTCCTCGTCGACGATCTCGACGAACCCCATCGCCTCGAGCTCATCGGTCCCCACCTCGACGCCGGCCTCGGAGACGTTCTTCTCCGTCGGATCGGGGACGTGCACGAGTTTCGTATCGTCGGGGTACATCTCTTTCATGACCGAGGTGACGTCGAGCCGCGTGTACCCCGGGAACTTCCGGTGCATGTACGTGGCCAGCGCGACCTCGAAGGCGTGGCAGGTCGGGTACCGATCCGTACGGTCGCGCGACAGCGACTTGAGGATGATCCCTTCGAGCTCCGCGTCGACCTCGGGGCGATGCTTCGACGGCGGCGTGAACTGCGCATCGCGCATCTTCACGAGCATCTTTTGCATGTCCCCATCGTCGTCGTAGGCCGTCTCGCCGCACACCATCTCGTACAAGCAGAGCCCGACCGAGAACAGATCGCTGCGGCCGTCGAGCTTCTCCCCCCAGGCTTGCTCGGGCGACATGTACCGGAACTTGCCTTTGATGATCCCGGCGCGCGTTTCCGGCCGGGCGCCGAGCGCCGCCTTGGCGACGCCGAAGTCGACGATCTTGGTGTCACCGTTGTACGAGACGAGCACGTTCTGCGGGCTGATGTCGCGGTGAACGATGTTCAGCGGTCGCCCGGTCTCGTCGCACTTGTTGTGCGCGTAGTACAGCCCGGAGCACATATCCCGGGCGATCTTCAGGCACATCGGGATCGGTAGATTGAACCCCAAGTCCCAGGCCGAATTCAGCACCTGATACAGGTCCTTGCCGCGCACGTACTCCATGAGGATGAAGTAGGACTCGCCGTCGACGCCGAGGTCGATGACCTGCGCGACGTTGGGGTGCGTGAGGGCGCCGACGAGTTTCGCCTCGTCGACCAGCATGCGGATGAACTCATGGTCCCCGACGTACTTCGGGTGGATGAGCTTGAGCACGTAGTCCTTTTCGAACCCCTGCACGCCGTGAGCGCGCGCAATATAGATCTCGGCCATCCCGCCGACGGCGAGGCGCTCGATGAGATCGTAGGGCCCCAACTTCTTAAAGGGCATATCCGGAGTCCTGCGGACGGGGTGTGCTGGACGAAGATAACAAGAACGTGTCGCTTTTTGCCAGAACGTCGCCTGTGGTATGCCTCCCGCGGTAGCAACTGGTCAAATCCCCAGTGGAGATCCTCGTGAAACCGAGACTCGTCGCACTTGCGCTCATCACCGTTAGCCTCCTCGCTGGCGCGCCCCTGGGGGCACAGACCGCCCCTGATATCATTGAATCTCGGACGCTGGCGAATGGGCTGACCGTCGTCGTGTTGCCGTCGGACGCGGTGCCGATCGCGACGATCGAGATCTGCGTCAAGAACGGCGCCTTCACGGAGCCCCCGGAGTTCAATGGGCTCAGCCACCTCTACGAACACATGTTCTTCAAGGGCAACGCGGTGATCCCCGATCAGGAAGCGTACCTTGCGCGCATGCGGGAGCTGGGCATCGTGTTCAACGGAACGACGTCCAACGAGCGGGTGAACTACTTCTTCACGCTGCCCGCGGACAACCTCGAGCCGGGTCTCGTGTTCATGCGGGATGCGATCACGACCCCGAAATTCGACCCCGTGGAGTTCGAGAAAGAGAAAGGCGTCGTGCTCGGCGAGGTCGACCGCAACGAGTCGAGCCCGTACTACGACTGGGGCCAACAGGTCGACAAACGAGTCTGGTACGCGAATCACTCGCGCAAGGACTCACTGGGCGATCGCACGACGATCACGACGGCGACGATCGAGAAGATGGAGACGATGAAGTCGCGCTACTACGTGCCGAACAACTCGGCGTTGTTTGTCAGCGGCGACGTGAAGCCCGAAGTGGCGTTCGCCCTCGTGGAGAAGATCTTCGCCGGTTGGAAACGCGGCGACGACCCATTCACGAAGTTCCCGATCCCGGCGCACCCGCCGCTCGCGGCCAACGAGTACGTGGCGGTCGCGGCACCGGTCCAGGTCCCGGCGATTCAGATCGTCTGGCACGGCCCGAGCGTAGATGTCGACCCGAAGGCCACGTTCGCCGCGGATGTGCTGAGCTACATCCTGAGCCAGCCGACGAGCAAATTTCAGAAAGCCCTCGTCGAGACGGGGATCACGTTCAATGCCGGGCTCAGCTACTACACCCAGCGTTACACCGGGCCCATCACGCTGAGCGCCGCCGCTCCGCCCGAACGACTCGAGGAGGCGATCGGCGCGCTGGTCGCCGAGATCGAGAAGATCACCCTCCCCGGCTACTTCTCCGACGAGCAGTTGGAGAACGCCAAGACGATCCTCGCGATCGAGGACCTCTACGATCGCGAGAACATGTCGAACTTCACCCATACGGTCTCGTTCTGGTGGGCGACGGCGAGCCTCGACTACTACAAGAACTACATTCGCCAGCTCCAGACCGTGACGCGCGCCGATATCAACGCCTACGTCTCGAAGTACATGCTGGGCAAGCCGTTCGTCGCGGGGGTCGTGGTACCCGCCGGCAGCCCGCTGCAAGAGAAGATCACCCCCGAACGTCTGAAGAGCTTGATGCGCCAGGTCGGCGCCCACGGTGAGGAGGCTAAGTGAACGTACGTCATGCACTGATTTTCGCCGTCGGACTGTCGGTCACCGCGTGCTCGTCGAAGCCGCAAAAGGACGACCGAGCGATGTTTGCCGAGACGCCCGGGTTTCTGCTGCGCGGTGTTGGCCGCGCGCTCCCGCCGCTGGCGGACCTCGCGTTTGTCGAAGAGGCGCCCGCGGCGACGAGCGCCGGCGAGGTCGGACCGACCTCGGCGTTCAAGATTGGCGATCTGCGCGTCCTCCACAAACGCACGACAGCGAACTCCGTGGTTCAAGCGCGCCTATACGTCTATGGCGGCGCCGCGAATCTGACCGAAGAGACCTCGGGGATCGAGGAGCTCGCCCTGCAGGTCGCCGTCTCCGGCGGGACCACCGAGACGACCAAAGACGACTTCAACGCGCGCCTCGACGCCACGGGGGCCGCGATCTTCAGCTTCACCGATCGCGATTACTCCGGATACGGCCTCAAGACGCTCACCGACCACTTCGACCAGAACTGGGAGTTGTTCACCCAGGCGGTCCTCAAGCCCGCGATGCCCGACGACGAGGTCAGCGTGCGTCGCGCGAAGCAGCTCGCGAGCATCGCGAGCCTGCTGGACAGCCCCGACACGCATCTGACGTACTCGGCAGGCCAGCACATGTTCGCGAACCACGCCTACCAGCAGCTGCACATCGGCACGAAAGCGAACGTCGAATCGTTCACCCGAGACGAGCTGCTCGCGTACCAGCGCGCGATGCTGGTGCCCGCGAACTTGCTCGTGGTGGTCGTCGGCAACGTCGACACCGCGGCCCTCGTGGAGAAGGTGCGCAAGAGCTTCGGCCGCCTCGCCTCGAAGCGTGCTGCCCCGATCGACCTGCCGGAGTTCACGTCGGAGCCGGGCGCGGTCTTTGCCGCGAAGCCGTTGCCGACGAACTACATCCTCGGGATGTTCGAGGGGCCGGCCCCGGGAAGTCCGGACTACGCCCCGATGTTGGTCGCGACCGACTACCTGCGCGAGCGGCTGTTCGAGGAGGTCCGCACGAAGCGAAACCTCACCTACGCCGTGAGCAGCGGACTCGCCGATCAGCGCGTGAACTACGGATATCTGTACGTGACGGCGGTGAAGCCCGACGAGACGCTGCCGGTGATCTTCGCCGAGGTGAAGAAGCTGCGCGACGCGCCGATCCCCGCCGAGAGCCTCAAGCAGACCGTGAGCGTGTTCATCACCGAGCACTACATGGGCCTGCAGACCAACGCCAGCCAGGCCTCCGCGCTCGCTCAGGCCGAACTGACCGGCGGCGACTGGCATCTCGCGGATCAGATGCTGGGCCAGATCCGCGCGGTGGGCCCCGCCGACGTGCAGCGTGTCGCGCAGCGCTACCTCAAGGACTATCGCTTCGCGGTCGTGGGGCCGGGTTCGGACCTGCCGCAAGCACTGTTTGCGGGCCCGGCGCAATGACCGTCCTCGTCACGGGCGGCGCGGGATACATCGGCAGTCACGTCACCCTGGCGCTTCTCGACCGAGGCGAGGACGTCGTGATCATCGACGATCTCTCGACCGGTCGTCGCGAGCTCCTCGATCCACGCGCTCGATTCGTCGAGGGGTCGATCGGTGACCGCGCTCTCCTCGAGCGCACATTCGCCTCGTTCGCACCGACCGCCGTGATGCACTTCGCGGCGCGCACGGTGGTGCCCGAGTCGGTCGCTCGTCCGATCGAGTACTGGGCGACGAACACCGTCTTCGCACACACGCTGCTGCGGGCCGCGATTGGCGCCGGCGTCCCACATTTCGTCTACAGCTCGACCGCCGCCGTCTACGGCGAACCGTCGTCGAATCCCGTCGCGGAGTCGGTGCCGCCGCAGCCGATCAATCCATACGGGGCGTCGAAACACGCGTTCGAGCGCATGCTGTTCGATGCGGCGGACGCCGACCTGATCGTCCCCGCCGCGCTGCGCTACTTCAACGTGGCAGGCGCCGACCCGACCGGGCGTACCGGCCAGTCAACGCCGCAGGCGACCCACCTGGTGAAGGTCGCCGCCCAGACTGCGCTGGGGACGCGCCCGCACCTCGAAATCTACGGGACCGACTGGGACACCGCCGACGGCACCTGCGTGCGGGACTACATCCATGTCTCGGACCTCGCCGACATCCACGTGCGTATTCTGGACGGCCTGCGCGCGGACTCGACGACCGGCGTGTTCAACTGCGGATACGGCACGGGCTACAGCGTGCGGGAAGTCATCGACGCGGCGTTGCGCGTGTGCGGCGCGTTCGATGTTCGCGAGGGTGCGCGGCGGGCCGGCGACCCGGCCTCGCTCATCGCGGACACGAGGCGCCTGCGGGCCGCCATCGACTGGCAGCCGCAACACGCCGACCTCGATCACATCGTGCGCACCGCGTTCGAATGGGAGCGACGGATCACTCACTGACCGAGGTCAGCGAGTCGAACCAGTTGTCCAGACACACGTCCAGCAGGTCCCGGCAGGCGCGGAACGCGAGCAGATCTCGCCCCACGGGGTCGTCGATCTGCGTCAGCGGTGTATCGGCGAACTCCCAGGTCCGGACGATCTTGGGGGCGAGGCTGGGTGCGGCCTGCACCAGAAACGCCTCGTGGCGAGGGGCCATCACGAAGATGTAGTCGGCGACGTTGAGGATCGCGGCCTGAACGCCCTGCGAGTAGTGCTCGGAGATATCGATCCCGATCTCCTGCATCGCGAGTTGGCCGAACTCGGCGGCATGGTGCCCCACGATCCCGAGCGTCCCGCACGAGACGACGACGGCGTTCACGCCCCGCTCGTCGGCCTTTTTGCGCGCGAATGCCGCCGCGATCGGGCTCCGACAGATGTTGCCACTGCACACGAAGACCAGGCGTAACGTGCTCATCCGTCCTCCCACTCCGGTTGACCTTCCGCCCACTCTCGATACTCCGGCGGCAGCACCTCGAGATCGGCGCGCGCGACGCGCGCCGACAGGTCTGCACCGTTCAAGGTGTGCCAGTACAGGACCCGCGCATCATCGGTCGCGAGCCGTGGTGCGGCGTCGATGATCGCCGCAAATGCCTTCGCCGTGTAGGTCGGCTCGAGCGTTAGCGCTTCCTGATCTCGAGCGATCTGCCGTGCGTGAAGTCCGTCGGCGGTCGGCACGCCGTACGCCTCGCCAAAGAAGCCTTCGTCGATGTGAATCACGCTGTTGTCGAACTCCGGGACGTCGACGCCGACATCGCGCAACAGCTCTGCGGCACCGCGAGCCAGGCGTTCAACGGTCGCCGCGTTCGCGATGAACGCGTCGACAACCCGCACGCCGCGCACCTCGACCTCGAAGCCGGCGAGCTGGAATCCCAGATAGAGTCCCGCCAACGTCCCACACGTCCCTGCCGCGACCACGATGACGTCGGGACGCTCGGCCTCGGACGCCTCGACCTGCGCGACGAACTCCAACGCTGCGTTGACGTAGCCCAGGGCACCGAGCGCCGAAGACCCGCCCGCGGGGATGTAGTACGCGTCCGGGTTGTCGGTACGCCACTGACGCAGCCGTGTGCCAAAGACTTCCGGACTCAATCCCCCTTCCCGCGACAGCAGATGAACGGTGGGCCGGGTCGTACTCAACGCCTTGATGTTCTTCTGGACGTGCGGCGTCGTCGGCTGCGGAAAGTGCAACACGCCGCACGACAGCCCGATCTCACGGGCCCAAATGCAGGTCGCCAGGCAGTGATGGCTGCCAATCCCACCGACAGTCCACACCATGTCGTGGCCGCGTGCACGCGCATCGGCGAGCAGAAACTCGAGCTTGCGAACCTTGTTGCCGCCGTAGGCCGATCCGGACAGGTCGTCCCGCTTGACCTGCAGCGATCGCAATCCCAGCATTCTGGCGACGCGCGGCAGGTTTCTGACGGGCGTCGGCAGCTGCGCAAAGCACTGATGGGGCAGCGCCTCGGCGGCGCTGAAACGTTGGAATAGTTCCCGTTTGGGCATGGGGTTTAGACTCGAACGAGGTAGACTCCACCCATCGGACTTTAACACGGAATCCACATGACTGAACGATACGATAACGCGACCGAGACCCTCTGGATTGTGTCGGAGATCGGTGAAGACGACCTCATCGACAACGACGAGATCCAGACTTGGATCGACGCGCTCAAGAACCACCACGCCCCCGACGGCCGGGCGATTCGCCACGTGAACTACGTGTTCACCGACCACGGCGCGGCGGAGTACAACCACTACCCGCTCAAGTTCGCCAAGCTCGGCACGTTTGTGGGTGACCTCGACGATCCGCAGCCGTTCGACGAGAGCGACAGCGTCTCGTTCGAGACCAAGGACGACATCGGCATGTAGTCCTCGCTCTGCTCGCGGCGCGTCAGCCGCCCGGCTTGCGCAGCAAGGCCACGTAGTTCTTCGGATACCCGCGCGCCTCGTACTTGTGCGCAAGCTCCAAGCGGTGAAACAGCGCCGAAAACAGCCGGGCCTGTAGTTTCAGACCGCCGAACACCGGGGCCCACAAGATGCCGCCGGGTAACCCTTTGGGCCAGGTCGGCAAGTACTTCGCCATGCTGTCGAGTTGGTAGGCGACGGTCCCGAAGTACCCTTCCAACCAGCGCAGCTCGTCGATCGCGTAGCCGGCCTGCTCGAACAGATGCCGCAGGCCGAACTGGGTGTAGCGATAGAAGTCGTACGGTTGCTCGTGCTCCTCGTAGAACAGGGGCCCGGTGTAGATGACGTGCCCGCCAGGCTTGAGGACCCGAAAGAACTCCAGCAGGACCGCGCGCGGCTCCGGCAGATGCTCCATCACCTGGTTGAAGACGATCGCGTCGAAACGCGCGTCCTCCACCGGAATCGCAGCGAGATCGCACACGTAGGTCGACCTCGCGTACGGCTTGTCGACCTGTTCGAAGTCCGCGGACTCGTACGTCAGGTGGTCAAAGAGGCTGCGGTACGGCGCCTCCCCGGCCCCCGCATCGAGGACCACGGCACCGGCGGGTAATGATGCCGCGAACTCGGCGTTCACCTGCCGCAGACGTTCTCGCGACGAGTTCATCGCGACACCGCCAAACGTTTCAAGCGCATCTGGAGGATGTCGTTGAGCTTGTCGATGTCGAACTCCGCCTCGACCTTGGCACGCCCCGCCGCCCCCATTGCCGCCCACGTATCTGGCGCACTCGCCAGATCGCGCAGCGCGATCGCCAGCGCCCCCGGATCGCGCTCCGCCACGAGTCGCCCCGTGACCCCATCCTCGACCAGCTCCGGGATGCCGCTGTGAAACGTGGAGATCACCGGCATCCCGCACGCCATCGCCTCCATGATACCGACGGGAATGCCCTCCATGTCGCCATTCGCGGCGGTCACGCTGGGCTGAAGCAGCACATGCGCCGCGGCGAGCATCCCGGTGATCTCCTCCTGCGTTCGCCACCCGACAAAGCGCACGATGTCGTCGACCTCACAGCGGCGCGCCGTGTCCTCGAGGTGCTCTCGAAGCGGCCCGTCGCCGACGATCTCGAACGTCAGATGGGTGTCGAACCGGCGGCGGGCTGCTGCCACGGCGCGGATCGCGTCCTCGATGCCCTTTTTCTCCACGAGGCGCGCGATCGCGACGAGGCGCGTCGGCTCGTCGGGGGCGCGATGCCGAACCGCAAACTCGAACTTCGCCGTATCGATGCCCATGTGATGGACTTCGATGCGGTCTGCCGGCGCGCCGAGCTCGATCAGCCGACGGCGCCAGGCCTGACTGATCGGCAGCAGCAGCTCCGCGTCCGCAAACAGCTTCCGGTAGAAGTCCTCACCCTGCTCATTGAGCAGGACCGTCACATCGTAGGCGTGAAAGATCACGGCGAGCGGTCCGCCGATCACCCCGGCCTCGCGCAGCACGCGGGCGCGCTCGCCGATGTGCCCAAAGTGGCAGAGCAGCGCCGAATACTCGCCCATCGGTTCGGCGCCGATCGCCACATCGGGCTGCCCGGAGACCATCGCCCGCAGCGCGCGGCCCGGCCGCCGCGCGAAGCGCAGCATCGCTTTCGGTCCTCGCGGCCAATACGTCGTACGCGCCTGGAGTCCGTAGCGACGGACGTCATCGTGGGCGAGCGCCTCATCGCGCGCCTGGTCGGCGTAGACGTGGACATCGTGACCACGGTCGATGAGACCAGTGACCTGGTTGAGCACGAACGTCTCCGACAGCGCAGGGAACGTCCCCGCGATCACCGCGATCTTCATACGTCGAGCTCCAGGGCGGTAAAGCGGTCCGACAGCTGGGCCGCAGCCTGTCGCAAGGTCTCGGTGCCCGCCTGCTGAACGGCCCGCAGCGCCTCGCGGGTGTCGTACCCGTCGATCGCCCACTGGGCGAAGCGTTCCGGGTCGATCTGTTCGAGTTCTTGGACAAGGTCGGCCTGCCCGAAGTTCGCGAACAATTCGTGGGTCTTGAACTCGTAGGCGACCGGCAGCACGGTCGTTCCCGCGACGAGGCTCAGGATCGCGGCGTGCATGCGCGTTGCGATGACGACATTGGCTCCGCCGTAGATTTCGAGCAGCTCGTCGGGGCGATGGTAGTTGGCGTCGACGACGACATGGTGGCGCACGGATTCGGGGAGCGCGGCGACGATGCGGTGCGCGGTGTCGGAGTCGTTGGCCCAGTACTCGGGCACCCCCTGACACGTCGATAGGAACGTCACCTGGGCGTCGCGCTCCGTACACAGACGCTCGACGGCCCGGGCGTGCGCGGCGATGTAGCGCGCCTCGACGTCGCCGGTGCTCGCATGAGGCCAGTGCCGCACGGAGATGAGCACGTCGCCCACGGCATCCGTGGTGGGCGGACTGAGCGCGAACGCGCCGTCCGGCGCCACGGCCAGCCGATCCGCAGGCACGCCCGATGCGCGAAAATGACCCAACGTCTTCGCGTCCCGCGTCATGACGAATTGTGCGCGCTGCCCCAGTTCTTCCACGCGCCGCTGGTTGATCGGGTCGTCGAACGGGCCGGCGGACTGCGTAAACAGCACCAATGGCGCCTTGAACGCCCGCAGGACGTCGAGCTCGAAAAACCGCGGTTCCAGATGGTAGTGCTCGACGAGGTAGGTTCCGCCGGTCCACACCACGAGGTCGGCGTCGGCGTAGGCCTGCAAATCGGCCGCGGTGGCCTTGCCGACCAGCGCTCGTGCGAGCCCCGGGCGCCCGGCAGCGAGGAACTCCGCGGCCTTCACGATCGCGGCGCGACCGGGACGCGTGCGCGCCTGGTGCCACAGGAGCTTGCGGAAGTCGAACTCCGGAAAGAGCCGATTGGCGACCGCCGGCTGCGAGTCGAAGATCGTAACGTGGACGTCCCCGAACGCATTCTTGAGCGACGCGAGGAGGCCAAACAAAATGGCGGCGTCTCCGCCGTTCAGCGCGACGGTTTGGGCAATGATGACGTTCATTTCGACTCGTCGGAACGCGCGCTCGAGAGCATCCGCGCAAGCACCACACTGTCGACGACCGCCGCACGACAGCGAGGGATCGCGACCATGAACGCCGCGTATACCACGATCGCCGTCGCGATGGAGGCCCCCAATCCGACCCAGTTGCTGTCGAAGCCGACGACGGCGCGCAGCCCGATGACGGCGGAGACCACCGCGACGCCCGCGGACAGGTACGGGATCGTGACCGCCGCGAAGTCTCCCAACGTCACGGGCCCCGACCGCGTGACGTACCAGAGCAACAGCGGCGTGCGGACCACCACGCCGCTGATCGCGTAGCAGGCCGCGACGCCGACGGCACCCCAGCTCAGGCCCACGAGGAACGAAATCACCGCCAGCGCGGAGCCGACGACACCCCAGCGCAACAGCGCCGAGGTCCGATCCTGTGTGATGAAGAGCCAACTGACCGTGTTTCCGATCGGCTGCGTGAACACCAGGAGCCCCAGCCACGCAAAGATCGGCGCCGCGGGCAGCCACTGCTCGCCGAGCACGATCACGACCACCCAGTCCGCGGTACCGCACAGAATGCCGCCGACCAGCGACGTCACCAGCAGCAGCTTCTCGAGGATCCGCAGGTACGCGGCGCGGTACCGCTCCGACTGTGGGTCGAGTTCGCTCAGCGCGGGCAACGCGACCGCGCCAATCGGGTTGTTGATCTGGCGCAGCGGCAACATCAGCAGCTCGTACGCCTTCTGGTAGAAGCCGAGGATCGCCGGGCCAAACAGGCGCCCGATGAGGATGTCGTCGAGGTTCCGCGCGAAGTAGTTCACGACCCCGAACGCGGTGATGTTGCCGCCAAACGCGGCGAGCTCTTTGACCCGCGCGTCGAACCGCGGAACGCCGGGGCGCCACGAGCACAACAGCCACGGCGCAATGCCGGCTACGATCTCCGACGCGAGCGCGCGGGCGACCAGTGCCCAGTACCCCCACCCCGCGACAGCCGCGGCCACGCCGACTCCGACACCGACCACCGCCGCGGTGATCTCGACGGCCGCGATGCGTCCGAACTTGAGCTGACGCCGCAGCAGCGCGTGGTGCTGCACACCGAGCGCGCCGATGAGGAACGCAACCGACAGCGCAAGCGTGATGTCGAGGAGCCGCGGTTCGTCGTAGAACCATGCGAGGACCGGCGCGAGCACCGCGCACAACAGCGTGAGAACGGTGCCGGCGCCGACGTTGAGCAGGAACAGTGCGGAGACGTCGGACTGCGAGATGTCCGGTCGCTGGATCGTCGCCGTGGACAGGCCGAGGTCCTTGAACAGCACCAGGAACCCGGTGAACGCCACGACCATCCCCACGAGACCGAACTCCTCGGGCAGCAGCAGCCGGGCGAGGATCACGGTCGCGGCAAGCTCGATGACGGCGCGGCCGACCTGCGCCGCGCCGGCAAACGACCCCGCACGAACCGAGCGCGTCGCCAGATCACCCTCCCCCTCGTCGCGGCCGAGCCACCGATCGTGCTTTCCGCCCACGCTAGACCTGACAGATGCGCATTCGCATCGGGCGTCGCGGCGCCAGCGTGATCGCCAGCACCGGGTCCGGCGGGCGATCGTCGACGTACTCCAGGCGCACCTGGCGCATGAGCTCGGCGAGGATCAGCGTCGCCTCCATCAGCGCAAAGTGCTTGCCGATGCAGGTGCGTTGGCCCGCACCAAACGGCATGTACGCTGCCTTGGGCCACGTCGGTTCGTCGAGGAACCGTTGCGGGTTGTAGGCCAGTGGGTCAGGGAACCAACGTTCGTCGCGATGGGTGAAATAGAACCACGCGAGGACTTCGCTGCCCGCCGTGACGTCGAACTCGCCGATTCGCACGTCCTCTTTGGCGGTCCGCGAGATCACACACACGGGCGGGAAGAGACGCATCGCCTCTTCGATCGCGGCCTGACAGCGCTTCAGGCCGGGCAGCGATTCGATACCGATCTTCTGCTCGGACGGCGGAAGCTCCTCGCGCACCCATGACTCGATTTCGGGGTTCTGGGACAAGAGGTACAGCGTCCAGACGAGGGCGTTGGAGGTCGTCTCGTGGCCAGCGAAGAACATCGTGAGCAGCTCGTCCCGGAGCTCCTCGTTGCTCAGCCCGCCACCGTCTCCCTCGGCGTCGACCGCTTCCACCAGGGTGCTCAGCAGATCGTCGCCGCGCTCGGAGGACTTCCTCCGGTCGTCGATCATCTCGTCGATGATCTCGTTGACGGCGACGAGCGCCGCATCAAAGCGCTTGTTGGGGCCGTAGGGCATCCAGTCCGGCAGCACCATCCCGAGGCCCTGGGAGTCGCGGAAGGCCTGCATCGCGCCGTGCACGCGCTCGACGTGGGGGCCAGCGTCATTGTCGAACAGCACTTTGGTCACGATCTGCAGCGTCAGCGACGTCAGTCCGCGCGCCACATCGACCGTCTGGCCCAGCTTCCAGCCTTGCGCCTGTTGCGTGGTGTAGTCGACGATCGTCGGCGCATAGCTCTCGATGCGTGTGCGCCCGAGGGCCGGGTTGATCATGCGACGATGACGGCGCCAATGCTCGCCTTCGGCGTTGACGAGCCCGTCGCCCAGCAGCTGCTTAATGCGGCGCGCCGCGAACCCGGACTGCGTCTTCTCGAACGATTTGCCTTTCGTCCGGAGCACCTCGTCGAGATGGTCGGGGTGGCGCATCACATAGAGCCCCGTTCCGCGCAGCGGCGCGTAGTACATGTCGCCGAACGCCTCGAAACGCCGCTCGACGAGGCCAAACGGATCAGAGGTGATCTCGCGAAAGTAGCGGACGGTCTCAATCGGATTGCGATGCGCACCGGGGCCCGGTGGGAAGTTCATGTGCTGCCTGGGGTGTCAGTCGAGCGCCGCCGCCTGGTAGACGGCGAGCGTTGCACGGGCGGTGGTCGCCCAGTCGAACCTCTTCACGTGTTCCAGTCCCGCAAGGCGCAATTCCTCGCACTCGGCCTCGTCCAGCGATGCGATCGCGGCAGCGATCGCGTCGACGCGGTGCGGATCGACGAGTTTTGCGGCCGGGGCCGCGACTTCGCGCAGGGCGCTGCAGTTGCTCGTGATCACGGCACAACCGCACGCCATCGCCTCGAGGACTTGGAGCCCGAAGCCCTCCGACAGCGACGGGTAGACGAAGACCTCGGCGCCACCGTACAGCCCGCGAAGCTCCTCCTCGGGAACTCGACCGGCCCACACGATCCGGTTCATGACGCCGGCCCGCTGCGCGGCGTCGAGCACCGCGCTGCGCTCCTCGACCGACGCGGGGCCCGCCAGCACCAACAGCCACTCCCGGTGCTTGCCGGAGGCCCCGAAGGCCTCGACGAGACGGACGACGTTCTTGCGATAGTCGTAGCCTCCGACGTAGAGCGCGTATCGCTCCGACCCGATCCCGAGGCTCGCTCGAACCGCATCGATCGCGGCGTCACTCGGCGCAAAGAAGCGCTCGTGATCGATGCCGTGGGGGATCACCGTCACGCGATCGGGATCCACGGCCATGTACTCGGCCAGTGCATCACGCGTCGCTTCGCTCGGCGCGATGATTCGCGCGCAGTCGTCCAGCGCGCGGCTGGAGCGCAGCCAACGAAAGTACACGGCCCACTTCGCGTTGTCCCACCCGCCGTAGTGCTTCGCGAACTCCAGCGGGATCACGTCGTGGCATGTCGGGACGACCCGAAGCTTCTTGGTCGTTCGCGGAAGCATCCACGGCTCGGTCGCGCCGAACACCGTGCACCCCGCGCGTTCGAGTTCGCCCGCGAGGCCGTGCTGCGCTTGGACAAATCGAAGCAGATGGCGATTGGGCATGTCCGCGCTCCACGACCGATTCGCGTCGGTCATGCGCAGCGCCACGATGTTGTCATCGAGGCGGGACAACGCTTTCCAGAGCTCGCCCGCGTACCGTCCGATACCGCGCGTGCGGTGCCCGGTGTCTTGCGCGCTGGCGTCGACCACGATGGTCGACTGAGGAGAGGTGCGTGTCAGCATGTCGTCGTCGGTTGAGCAGCGTCGCCCGTCGGTGTATCACGACCGCCCCGAGCTTTTGAACTTCCGCACATGCAAATTCTCTTCATCGCCGATCAGTACACGGACGCGCCGCGCACGTCGGATGTCCGACATCCCGGTGGCGCCGAGCTGACCGATGCCGCGGCGCTGGCCGCGTGCCCCGAACCGGTGGACCTGTGCAAATTCTCGGAGCTCGACGTCGACGTGCTCGCGCACTACGACCTGATCGTGGTCGGAAACTCGGGCAGCGCCACACGGGCCCAACTCGCGGCGATTGCGAAGACCGGCCGCCACGTGTCGTTCGAGCACGACCTGCGGATCTGTGGCTGGCGCGGCAACTACCCCGCGTCGCCGGAACCCGCACACCGATTCGCCCACTACTGCGCGTGCCCGCACCCCGCGCTTCAGCGCTTTTACGCGCGCGCGCTCGGCGTGGTGTACCTCACCGCGCTACAGCAGCGTCGATTCGAGTCCAACCCGTTTTTCGCGGGCGCTCCTTCGGCGATTCTGGGTTGTTCGCTCTTCGACACCGCGTTCTTCGAACGCGTCGAGCACCGCAACCGCGGCGCACGAAGCGGCACCGCGATTTTCGGGTCTCGGCATCGCGTCAAGGGCTTCCAGCAGGCCTACGACTACACGATGGACCACGGCTACTCCCCGCTCGTGATTCGTGACATTCCGCCGCCCGAGGTGCTCGACGTGTTCGAGGAGTCCGAGCGCTTCGTGTACCTGCCGCTCGGACCGGAATGGGCGGGACGGATGCCCGTCGAGGCCCGCTTTCTGGGCTGCGAAGTCGTGACGAACGCCAAAGTCGGCGTCGCCGGCGAGCCGTGGTGGCGCTGGCCCGACGAGGACGCGCTCGCCTACTTGAGAGATGGTGCGGAGCGTTTCTGGCGCATCGTGTTCAGCTTCGGACCGAAGTAGCGATCACGGTGCCGGGCTCCACGAGAACGCGAGCTTTTCGCGCCAGATGAGCGTCTCCCCGCGCAGAATCTCGATCGGCTTTTCGTGGGTGACTCCCCCACGCTTGAGCGTGAGCGTGTGCTTGCCGGGCAAGATCGGCAGCTTATGCGTCGCGTCGATCGGCGTCACCAGGTGGGTGTCCTTACCGTTGATCATGATCTCCCACCACGAATCACCGGTGGAGATCTGCAGGAAGCCGTAGTCCCGCTCCGCGTATTGCTTCGGGGTCGGCTTGTCAAAATCGACCTCGATCTCCCCGTCCAACAGGATTGGGAGCCCGAGCATCGCCTTCCAACTGCTCACGCCTTGGCCGCGATACACCACGGACAACCTGTGCAAAGCGCCGGGCGCCACGTCCACGGCCGTCACGATGCCGCGACCGAGGCGCTGGTCCCCGAACGTCACGTGCGACTGCGGATCGGCGCGCACCTTGAACTCGATCGTGGCGGGCACCAGCGTGACGCGCTCTTCGCGTCGTGCACGTGACTCGACATTCACCGACTTCGACCACGGGCGAAATCCGGGCTGCACCGCCTCGACGAGATGCTCGCCGCCGGCCAGTTCGAACGTCGGGTTCTTCGTGGGGTCGATCTCCTTCGCCTCACCATCGACGTAGATCGCGAGCCCGGCCCTCTCATCCGGCAACCGCAGCGAGATGAAACCGGGCGCGACGCTGGTGGGCTCGAGGCTGACGTTCACCGGTGTCGTCCCGCCCACCGCGACGCTCACGTCGTCCGAAAACGCGACGTGATCAGGGTGCTTGACCTCGACGCGATGCGCGCCGGCGGCGAGCCCCGTCATCTGATGGGGGCTCGTGGTCGACACCATCGCGCCATCGACGAAGATCTCGATCCCGGACGCGGGGGTCACCGTCACGACGATCGAGCCCGTCGCCTCCGGCTCCGGGATCGCGACCTCGGGTTCGATGATGATGGCTGCCGTCGCCGCGAGCACGCCGCCAATCAGGAGCAACGCGCTGATCACTGCGATGACGTAGAAAAACTTGGGCGGGGAGGCATCCACCGGAGCGCGTCCGCGGTTGGTATCCTCGGATTTGAACTCCGACGCCGTGTGCTGTGGCTGCTGTGGCTGCAGCTGCGGTTCAGCGTGAGCCTGCATCGGCCCCGTCACCGCCGGCAGCGGCCCCGCGGAATGAACGGCGGGTTCGCGCGCGGGTTCATCGATCGTCTCGGCATCCGTGGGTGCCGAGAGCGCGTCGAATTCCGCGGAGTCGTCTTCGATCAACGATGCGTCGAAACCACCTGCCGCGACGGTCGTATGTTGATCGGCAAACTCAGCGATCGACTCGCCCTCGCCCGGCCCGGCGCCGACCCAGGCGCCAGATTCTGGGTCATGGGTCTCGACCGCTTCCCCCATATCGGGGCGGCTCCAATCCTCGATCGCCGCGGCGGAGTCCTCACTCAAGCCGATCGCCTCCGGAACCACCTCGGGACGCGCCGCCTCGATGGCAGCCTCTTCCTGCAGCCGCAGGACATCTTCGGGGCTGACGATCGAGGCGAAGTCGTCGCGTTTCGCGCGTTCGTCGTCGAGATCGTCGGCGTAGACCGTCCGCATCCAGATGCTGAGATCGTCGTCGGTGAACGGGTTGGTGACGAGCCACGCGTCGATCGCGTCCGCCATCGCGCCCGCGCTCTCGTAGCGCTGTTCGGGGTCGCGGGTCAGGGCCCGCATCACGATCTCGTCGACGTCGGAGAAGATCCCCTGATTGCGCGATGACGGCGGCTGGGCGACTGCATCGCGCACCATCTGCATCGTCTCGAACTCACTCTCGGCGTGGAACAGGCGCCGATTCGTCAGCATCTCCCACAGCACGGTGCCGATCGCGAACACGTCCGATCGAAAGTCGAGGACTTCGCCGCGGACCTGCTCGGGGCTCATGTAGCCCATCTTGCCTTTCAGGACGCCGATCGCGGTGCGGGTGCTCTGGATCGTGGCCTTCGCGATGCCGAAGTCGATGACCTTGACCCGCCCGCGATAGTCGATCAGCACGTTCTGCGGCGAGACGTCGCGATGGATGATGTTGAGCGGGTTCCCATCCGGATCGCGCTTGTGGTGCGCGTAATGCAGCCCGCGCGCCATCTCGCGAGCAATGAACATCGCCATGTCCACCGGGATCATCGACCGCTGCCGGCGCATCGTCTTCTGCAGCGCGAGCACGTCCTTGCCGCTGATGAACTCCATCAGGATGTAGTAGGACTGCTGAAACTGACCGAGTTCGTAGATGCGCACGATGTTCGGGTGGTTGAACTGCACCGTCAGTTTCGCCTCATCGACGAACATCTTGATGAATTCGTCGTCTTCGGCGAGGTGCGGCAGGATCCGCTTCAGCGCGAGGTACCCCCGAAAGTCGGGCGCATCGAACGGCTTCGCACGAAACACTTCGGCCATCCCCCCCACGCTGACGCGTTCGAGCAGGCAGTATTTGCCGAAGAGAAGTGGTTTCATGTCCGTCCGCCAAAGTGTCCGAGCCAGCGCGGAGTATAGGATCCGCGCCGCTTAGGGGTCAATCCAGCAACCAGTGCCCTAGGGGTCGAGCGTACTGGGCCGTCCCGCGAGCCCGATCACGTGTCTGGCTTGCAGAAACGCGTCGGAAAACGCGAATCGCATCAGGTCGCCGGCGTTGTCGGTGCGCTGCAGGCGCGCCTGGGTTCCCGGGGTGGTCAGTTCGGGGGCCCAGCCCGTCAGACGCAGCATCGCGCTGACCGCCGCGGGCGGGTCTCCGCAGAGCACGAGACCCACACGGTTCGCGAATGCGTCGAGCATCTGCGGCCACGCTTCGCAGTGCGAGTCGGCGACGGCGCGTCCCGCGATCTCGAGCGACTGCGCGACACGACGGCGCGACACCGCGTAGAACGCGCTCGCCGCCTCCTCGCCCAGTCGCTGGCTCTCGACGTCCACCGTCTCTGAGAAACCGCGGCCCTCCTGCTTGAGCAGCACGCCCTCCAGCAGATGCCAGACTCGCCGACCGTCGAAGGCGAGGATGCTCGCGACATCGGACCACACCAGCGCCGCACAAGCGCCCGCCACGAAGCGGAGCTCGGCGTCGCTCATCGGTCCGATCACGTCGTCATTTAACCAGATCGTGCCATCGGCAAAGATCTGAGGCACCAGCGGACCACCGTCTCCGGTGTAGACCTTGAACTTCTTGATGCCGAAGGCCGACAGCGCGTCGGCGATCGCGTCGAACACGCGGCCTTCCTTGTGGCGTTCGCCGTCGAGTGCCTTGCGTTGGGGCAGATCGGCGGCCCAGATCTTCTCCGCGATCGGCATCGCCGCGCGCAGCGTGCCGAGCACTCCGCCCCGCAGACCGGCCGGCAGCAGCCATTCTTCGACGTGCTGCGGCTCGAAGTCCCGTGACGGCGTCGTCTTAGGTCGGTCGAACACTCCATCCACGTTGCAGCCCAGCGCGACCAGCATCTGGTTCGCGACGCGCGCTCGGTCGTACGCCTGGGTCCGCTCCAACAGCTCCACGATCCCCCGGTACGTCGACGGCTCGAACGGCTCGTCATCGGCGAGGGCCCGAAACTCTTCCAGTGCGTCCGCTTCACGGCCCGCGATTCGCGACAGGCAGAACGCGTAGCGACGGCGGTAGGCGCGGTGCATCGGGACCTGATCGGCGGTGAGGTCGAGCACCTCACGATAGAGACGAACCGCCTCGTCGGCCCAGTTCAGGTCTTCGTCCAGGGCCACCGCGGCGCGCCCCAGCAAGTAGATCTTGGCCCTGCCCTCGTGCTGCCCGGCCAGCGCCTGAAGCTGCGCGCAGCAATCCGGCAACTCGCCGAGGTCGAGCGCAAAGTCCACGAGGTCGTCGAGGTCGCGATCGGAGTCCGGCACCGAATGGACGAGCTTCCATTGCAGCGCGTAGGCCGCCGGTGCGTCGTCGAGTTCGTCGCGCTGCAGGCGGATCAACGAGCGCCAGTCGGCGGCATCGTTGGGGTCCGCCTTGATCGGCAGCACCGTCTGGAACAGTTTCACCGCGCGTCGCGGATCACCGAACTCGACGTGCAGGCGCGCCAACTCTCGAAGCAGCGTGGTGTAGGTCGGGCCTTCGCGCGTCGGGTCGACGCTCAGCTCCAAGCGACGCACCGCTTCCTCGCCGTGCCCCGCCTCGCGCAGCAGTTCCGCCAGCCAGAGCGCGGATTGCAGTGCGGCATCGGAACGGTGCTCCATCGAGTCGTGATGCCGGGTCTGCCACGCGACAGCGAGCTCGTGGTCGTCTGCTTTCTGCGCGACGCGGACGAGGTCTCGGAGGTGCTGAGGGTCTTGACCGACCGCCCAACATCGCTCCCAACCACGCCGCGCGTCGGCGAGCAACTCGAGCTCGTCCTCACACACCTGGGCGAGCATCGCGTTCAGCGTCACGGCGCGATTGTCCGTCAGGCCTTCGCGGACGACGTGGGTGCGCAGCGCGCTCGCGAGGTCCTCCCACGCCTGGTTCTCTTTCAGCGCATCGTAGAGGCGGTCGTAGACCGGCCCATCGATGCTGCCGATCTCTTCGTTGGCGAGCTCCGGAAACGCCGCGGCAATCGCGCTGCGCAGATAATCCAAGCGCCCGGTGCCCTCGAGCGCGCTGGCGACCTCGAGGTGGCGATAGATCTTCACCTCACGGCTCGACGTGCTCTCGCACTCGGCCTCCGTCATCGCCACATACTGTTCGATCTCGTCGGCCAGCAACGCCTCGACGGCTCGCAGCCGCAGCAACTCCGGCACCACTTCGGCCGGAAGGTCCGCTTCGGGCGGCCCGCCCAGAACACGCTGCATCTCTGCGGCAAGCTCCGTCCAGGCACCGTCGCCGTCGCGGACATGCCGATGCGAGTGGGCGAGCTCCGTCTCTCGCGCAAGGAACTTGCGCTCGTCCTCGTCGATCTGCCCGCTTCCCATCGCCGCGAGCACGGCGTCCGATGGCCGCAGACGGTCGCCATTGACGAGCTGGTCCCACGGCATGAGCGGCTGGTTTCGGCGCGCCTGCAGCAGCGCTTCGCGCTCACCGTTGGCGGCCATCGACAGGCGCAAGACGACCAGCGACTCCAGATTCGACGTGTCCCCATGGGCGCGATAGGCACGGCCGGCGTCGGGCGTGCCCTCGCTCGCCTCACGCAGCCGCGCGAGGATCGTGAAGTAGCGATCTCGTACGGGACCATCCATCGGCGACATCAACAGCGCCTCCAGACGATCGGCGAGCGCGCCGGGCTCGGCCGCCGCAGGGCGCCACAGCCGCGCCACGCCTTCCAGCCAATGCTCGTTCGCCGGCGCGTGCTCCAGTGCGATGAGATACCAGCTGAATGCGACGTCCCACTGACCGAGACGCCATTCGGCGATCGAGGCGAGCCGCCCTTCGTGCCCCGGCCGTGCCGCAGCCTCGACGAGCTCGAACGCGTCCTGCCAACGGTCCGCCTTCTGGTAGAGGCGCGCGAGGTTGAAGAGCGACCAGGAATCGTTGGCATCCGCCGCCAGCATGCGCTCGTAGACCACGATCGCGTCGTCGGTCCGGTTGAGCTGCGCTTCGTAGATCTCAGCCAGCGCGCCGAGCTGTCGCTTGGCCTCGCGTGCGTCGGTGGTCGCTTCGAGCTGCGCGTCGGTCATGCGCGTGATGTCTGCCCAGCGCCCGCCGCGTGCGTAGATCCGCCCCAGCCCCTCCAGCGCCGGCAGGTAGTCCGGCAACCGTTCCAGGACGCGTCGGTAGTTCGTCTCGGCGAGATCGGGCCGGCCAAGCTCGATTTCGGTAATCTCGGCGTTGCGAACCAGCAGCGCCGCCGCTTCCTCATCGTCGACGAACTCGAGTTCGCGCTCGTTCAACGCGACGAGGTCTGCCCAACGCGCCGTCTTCGCGTACAGCCGCCCCAGCGACGAGAACGCGCGCGGATGCATCGGGTCCATGTGCAGGATCTCCTCCCACGCACCGATCGCGACGTCGAACCGGTCCAGCTTCAGCTCCGCGACCTCGGCCACGCGATCGAGCAGGTACAGCTTCTGCCGATTCGACGAGGCGGTCCCCGCCGCTTCCAGGAAGAGGTCCGCGAGCTCCTTCCACTGCTCGGTTTCAGCGAGAATGCGCGCCGCACCCTTGAGTGCCGGCAGATAGTCCGGCCGCGCGCCGAGCACATCGAGGTAGTGCTCCAGCGCTCGCTGCCAGTCCGCGAGCTCACTTTCGTAGAGGCGAGCGACCTGAAACTGCCGACGCCACAGGGTCGGCGCGCCGCGCAGCGACTCGATCTCATGCTCGAATAGATCGACCAGCGCCGTCCAGTTCGCGCGGCGGCTGTAGAGGCGACCCAGGGCACGAATCGCCGGTGCGTAGTCGGGCGAAATCTCCAACGCCTCGCGGTAGACGTCTGCGGCCGCTTCCTCGAGCCCCGCCTCGGCTTCGTACATCCGCCCCAATCGCGCGAGCAGCGCCGCGCGCCGTTCTGGATCAGCCTCCGTGACGAGCCGCTGATTCAGCACATCGATTAGCTCCGGACTGCCATCACCGGCCTCGAGCAGGTCGATGCACATGTCGAGCACGACATCGTCGTCGGACTGCGACGCATGCCGCAGGATGTCGATCGCCTGCGCGTCGCGACCGGCGGTGGACTCGAGCTGTGCGAGCACCACGGCACTCGGGCCATGCTCCTTGATGCGCTCGACGGAGCGGCGCAAGACCGTGAGCGCGCGCTCGCGGTCGCCTTCGGCGAACAGCAGGTGGACCCACGCGTCTTCGAAGTCGCGCTCCAACACGCCTTGCTCGCCGACGGTGCCGAGGTACTGCAACGCCTCCGTCGCGTTGCCGAGGGCGTAGTTCCACAACCCGAGCGTGGCCGCGACCATCTGCCGGTCACGTGGCCCGAGCTCGGGGTGGTCCAAGAACGCATCGAACAGCCCGCAAGCCTGCTCGAAACGTCCGGCCTCCACGGCGGCGTCCGTCGCGAGTTGAACCGCCCAGGCCGCCGTCATGCGCGGCATCTCGTGCAGCGCGCGCCGGCCCTCGGCGTCAAAGTCCGCCATCACGCGTTTGACCCAGTTCGCGACCTCACGCGGCTCCTCGCCGTGGTCCCAGGCATGTCGCGCACGTTCGAGGCCGACCATCGCCCGCTCGGTGCCGCGCGAGATCGTAAAGGAGCGTTCCAGTGAATCGGCCACGATCTGCGGGTCGTCGAGCCGACGATGCACGCGGCGTACGACCGCCCACTCCTCACTGAAGAACTCCGTCTGGCGCCGCAACCGCGCCAGCTGCATCGCGGCGCGGTCGTAGTTACGCGTCGCCTCGTCGGCGAGCGCCGCGGCGAACATCGCGCGGTTCTTGGTGTCCTCGCTGTCTGCCGTGCCTGCGATATCGCGCAGCAGGCCTTGTCGATACGACTCCAGGACGTCGCGGCGGACCGCGATCTGCTCGGACGGTCGAAACGCAGCGCGGCGCCCCAAAGTCATATCCGTCGGCAACATCTCCGAGTCGGAGTGCCGCTTGAACTTCGCGCTGCGCGCAGGTGGAACGGTGGGTGCGGTTTCCTGCTCGGCCATCCTTGGCTCCTTCGGTGGTACGGCATCGCCTCGGGCTCGGTCCGTGAGCACTCCAATGGCGTTGTCTGCAAGCTACAATGGGAGCCGGAGCCCGCCAAATTATTCGCCGCTCGTCGCACCCGGCAGCGGGTAGCGCGTCTCGTCGTAATCCCACTCCGCGGCATCATCCTTCATCGCCGCGAACTTGAGTCGCTTGCGACGCCGGCGAACGAACCACGCCACGATGAAGAGCAGCGCCGCGCCCACCAACCCCCACGTCCCGTCGTTCAGGATCGACCATCCCGACATCTGCGACTCGGCCTCCTGCTTCCATTGCGCCTCGGTCAGCGCCAGCGACTTGCCCACCGCCGACTTGAACGCCTTGTCGAACGGCGTCCCAGCCCGAACGCCCGTCATGATCTTGCCGATCACGTCGTCCCCGGCCAGGTCCTGGATGTGCATCATGAACTGCAGCGATTGCGAATAGGCGAGCCCCGCCGACCCGCTGTGCTCCGGAAAGCCGCGTTCGATGTCGCGAAACGACTTCAGCGCCCCCGTCGACGCCGCCCGACCGAAGAGGTCCGCCCGCTCCGGCGACCACTCGTCGGCGTGCAGCAGCGCGAAGCCCTCGTTGAACCATCGCGGCACCGGATGGCCGGCCCGAGCACGGTCGATCGCGACGTGCGCGAGCTCGTGGTCGAACGTCTTCTGAAGCT
Source organism: Bradymonadaceae bacterium (assembly GCA_041601915.1). Lineage (GTDB taxonomy): Bacteria > Myxococcota_A > Bradymonadia > Bradymonadales > Bradymonadaceae > JBFIHF01. The sequence continues at coordinate 1,029 of JBFIHF010000038.1, read as the reverse complement.
CTACGAGCGCGCCGCCCGGCCCGGCCCCGTTGACGACGATGATGACGCCCTTGTCCGACAGCGACAGACCGACCGCCCACGACGGTGGCGCGCCCGGCGTGCCGGTGACCTCGAAGTAGTCGTCAACCTGCGGCAGGACCCACACCTCCACGGGCCCGAGCGACTCGAGGCCCAGGCTGCGCTCGGCCCGACGTACGCTGCGCGTACTGGTGCGCATGAGTTCACGCGCCGCCGGCTCGAACCGTTTGGGATAGTGAAACTCGAGATCGCCGGACTTCGACGTAATCATTTCGTCGGGACGCACGTCGGCCGCGACGCCGGTGGGCGAGCTGAAGATCATCCCGAGAAGCAGCAACAATATAGATAGTACGCGCATGACGGCCGAGGTTAGGCACCACGGTTTCGATGCCAAACGTGGATGGGTGATTCGAAACGAATGTCGACGGTCGACCATGCGTGAATACTCTCGCATCTTCCTCGTTTCAGGGCGCGCCATGAATGACACCGAGCCAACATTGCTCGTCGTCGACGACGACGACGACTTCGCACAGATGATGTCGCTCGCCCTCAAGTCCGCTGGATACGCCGTGATCCGGGGACGAGACGGGGATGAGGCGATCCAGCTCGTCGGCGCGGTGCGCCCTGCCCTGTTGATCTGTGACGTTAACATGCCGCGGCTGGACGGGTTCACGGTCTGCCGGCGCCTGCGCGATACGGGCAACACCGTCCCGATCATCTTGATGACCACACGAGACAACGACGTCGACGAAGCACTGGGACTCGATCTCGGGGCCGACGACTATCTGAGTAAGCCGTTTCGGCAGCGCGTGCTCGTCGCGCGGATCGAGGCGCTGCTGCGCCGCGAGCGAATGCGCGCCGTCGACGCCACGCCGGCCGCGGTCATCCACGACCTGCTCTCGGTGGACCCGCTGCGCCTCGAAGTGCGCTATCGCGGCGAGCGGGTCGACCTCACCGTGACGGAGTTTCGCCTCATCGAAGGCTTCGTGAAGCGGCCTGAACATGTGCTCT
>JBFIHF010000037.1:0-29362 GCA_041601915.1 Bradymonadaceae bacterium | reverse complement strand
GGGACATCCATCGCACGAGCCGTAGAGGCAGTAACCGCCGGGGACGGCTTTGTCGCACGTCATGTCGCCGATGCAGTCGTTGTCGGCAATGCAGTCCGAACCGATCGAGCCCGCCAGCGGTCCATCGCCGATGTCGCGATAGCAGACTTTGCTCCCGCTGGCGTCGAGGGTCCGGCATCGATATCCGTTCCGGCAGTCCGCGTTCTGATCACATCCATCGAGGCAGTACGACGACCCGTCGAGGAAGGACACGCACGCCGAGTCGTCGCCGTTGCAGCTTCCGCCCTTGCAGTCGAGCGTCGTGCAGTACCCGCCCGTCCATCCCTCGCCGAACGAGATACACAGACCGCCCTCGCAGCGGCGGTCGGATGTACACGCCGCGCCGTCCTGGCCCGGTGGCGGTCCATCGCCGCCGGGGTCGGCGTTTTGAAGGAACACCTCCTTCTTACACGCTGCGAGCAGCATCGCGCCGGCAACGATGATGAGTGCGATTCGATTCATGCACGGACTGTAGCGATCCGCCCCATCCGTTTCGAGAAAAGATCCAACTGTCGCACGATACGTTCGAGCGAGAACGACAACCACGAGGCCTTCATGTTGCGCATCCTTTCTCTCCTCATCGTCATGCTCGCTTCGGCGCCGGCATTCGCCCAGTACAACAAGAGCGCCGGAGTCAGTGCGCCCCCCGCGTCGACCGAGCGTCGGGCGAAAATGGTCGGAGACCGCGTCGAGTACGAAGACGTCGTCGTCGAGGTGGCCAAGGATTCGTACGGCAATGCCGGTGGCTCCCAGTTCGACCTCGCCGTCGATGGAGCGTTCGGCGGACAGACCATTGTCGTGTTGCAGCTCTTCAGCTTCGACTTCGGGCAGGCTCGCAAGGCCCTGGAACAGAAGGGCTTCTCGGTCTATCGGTTCACGGGCGCGCCGGAGGTCGGCGAGCTGGAGAAGGCCCTCGAGAAGGCAAACCAGTTCTGGCTGGTGTCGGACTGCCACGGCCAGCGGCTGAACGAGGGTCACGCGAAGGCGATCAAGAAGTTCTTCGACAAGGGTCACGGCGTCTATATCTGGGGCGACAACGATCCGTGTTACGCGGACGCGAACTTCGTCTCGAACTACCTGTTCGACGTGGAGATGCGCGGCGACGTTCCGGGTGACCAAGTGATTACGTTCCGAACCGAGCGGAACAAGTCGGGGATCTTGCGCGACCACCTGCTGTCGACCGGGATCGAGAACATGTACGAGGGCGTCACGATCGCGACGATCCAGGACAACAAGATGATGACGCCGTTTCTGTGGGGGTCGGCGGGCAATCTGGTCGCGTCGTTCTACGACCGTGACAAGAAGCGGGCGATCGTCGATGGCGGGTTCACGCGCCTCTACTACAAGTGGGATACCGCCGGGACCGCACGGTATGTGACCAACGCCGCAGCGTGGCTCGCCAACGTGGAGCGGTTCGGCGACAGTGTGGTCGCACAGAAGGGGCCGACCGCGAAGGAAGTGAAGTAGTTATTCGACGACGGGCAGCAGCTCCCGTCGGGCCGTCGTGCAGCCGCCGAAGCGCCGGACGTGATCGTCACGGAGTGCCGGCCCAAACTCTCGTTGATAGCGCTCGAACGCCTGCATGTCCGACGCGCGGTACAGGATTCGATAGCCGCTGTGGGTCGGCGTGTCGGCGTCTTTGTCGCGGACGAACGTCGCGTCGTTGAAGCAGCCGGTGTCGAGCACGTGCCCGATGTGTTCGTCGCGCATCCAGCGGACCCACTCTTCGCGGCGGCTGTTTTCGACGGCGATGATGACGACGTAGAGCATCGGCTTCACTTCAGGATCGAGTCGAGTCCGCCGGCGAGGTACGCGCGTCGGCGCATGCACTGGTCGATCCCCTCGAGCGTGTTCGCCAGATTCTGGTCCTGACCAGGCTTCTGACGGCCGGGTTCGGCGAAGAAGTCCGCGACCTCCTTGCGGCCCTCGGGGGTGCAGAATCCGCTGCCGACCGAGGGCAGGCGTGGCACCGACTTGTTGCCGATCTTCTCCACGATCTGCTCGAAGTTCTCCTTGAACCACGCCCACGTGATCGCGAACGTCTCATCGCGCTCGAAGGACGGCCCGATGAGCGACCACATGTCCTGCGACCGGATCGAGGTGGTGAAGAACATGTCGAGGCTGCGCTTGAGGAGCTGTGGCTCGCGGAAACTGCCGAGCCCGTTGATCGCGGCGACCCGGATCGCGGGGGTCGGCGCGCTGTCGACGATCAGCTTGTAGGAGAGCCACAACGAGGCCTCGGCGTTCCAGGCGGCCAAGGGAAGCGCGAGCCGCACGGTTTCGACAGGCACCGAATCCATCTGCTTGCTGAAGCGCTCCGTCGTCGCGGTGGCCCATGTTGTGATGGCTGCGTCCTGCGTCAGGAAGGCGGCGGCCTCGACGACCGTGGGGCGCAGCAGGGAGCGGTCGACCGCCTCGCCGGCGGTGGGCTCGAATCCCAGACGGCTCAGGTGAGGCTTGAGTAGTTTCGCTGCGACGCGCTGGAATGCGGCGCGCTTGTCGGCCGGAACTGCCTTGTCGATGCCGTAGAGGCCCCGGATCGCTTCGCGTACGAGCGTTCGGTGGCTCTCGCCGGACATCTTCACGAGCATCGCGAGGTAGCGGTCCGCGCCGATTACTTCGGCCCGTGAGAGCGCTTCGACATTGGAGAAGATCTCGACCTTCGTCTGCGTGTCGAAGCCCGCAAAGGCGCGACCGTCCATCAGCTTGGCAAGGTTGGCGTCTTCGGTTGACCAGCGGTAGTACCCGACCTGACCGGCGTTCGGGTAATACCAGTCGGGACACTTCGTGGCGGGCAACTCGATCGTGGCGGTCTTGCCGCTGACCAAGGTGCAATGCGACTTCGTCTCGCGTCCGTCCGGCCAGGCCACACACACGGGGACCTCCCAAGGGCCGGTCTGGTCGGCCTCGCTACCGGCGGGCAAGTACCGTGACTGTTCGACGCTGAGCGTCGTCTTGTCCCCGGTGCAGGCCTTCGAAATCGTCAGCAGCGGGGCACCGGGTTGGTCGAGAAAACTCCCCATCGCGCGGGCGACGGGCTTGTCGGAGACCTCGCCGAGCGACTCCAGCAACGACTCGGTGGTGCCGGTGCCGTGTTGGTGTTTGGCGAGGTAGGCCCGCACACCGTCGCGGAAGACGTCCTCGCCGAGCCAGGCCTCGAACAGCCGCAGCACCGCCGCGCCCTTGCCGTACGCAATCGCGCCGAATGCATTGTAGATGTCACCGCCGTGCGCGATCTTCTGGCGGATCGGGCGGGCCTGCGCGCGCGAGTCCGCGCCGATCACCCAACCGACGCTGTCGACGTTGTCGACGCGGCTCTCGAGCTCCGGCATCACCTGCGCGAGGACCCGAGCGGCCATCCAGGTCGCGAACCCCTCATTCAGCCAGATGTCCTCCCACCATGGCAACGTGACGAGGTTCCCGAACCACATATGGGCGAGTTCGTGGGCCATCACGCTCATCGCGGAGCGCTTCTCCTGGACCGACATGTTTTTGGGATCCAGCAGCAACAGCGTCTCCCGGAACGTGACGAGGCCGACGTTCTCCATCGCGCCGGCGGAGAAGTTCGGGACCGCGACCACGTCGAGCTTTTCGTACGGGTACGGCTGGCCGAAGTACTCGGTCAGCGTGCGCAACAAGATCGGCGTGTTGTCCACCATGAACTGTCCGAGCGCCGCGTTGCCCTTGGTGGCGATGAGGCGAAACGGGGTCCCGTCGATGTCACCGCCATCGAGCACGTCCAGGGGGCCGACGGCAAACGCCACGAGGTACGTCGGCAGCGGCTTCGAGGTCGCGAATGTGAACACGTCACGGTCCCCCACGGTCTCCCGAGAGACTTCAGGCGTATTGGCGAAGGCGAGTTGCCCCGCCGGCACGCGGATCGTCACGTCGAACGGCGTCTTGAACTTCGGCTCGTCGAACGACGGGAACGCCTGTCGTGCTTCGAGCGGCTCAAACTGCGTGAACGCGTACCACGCGTCGGCTTCGTTCACGCGATACAGACCCGTCGGCACCTCGTCGAGGCCCGCAGTGTATGTGAACTTCAGCGTGTGCTTGCCGGGCGCCACCGGGGCGAGGAACGACAGCCCGAGGCCGTTGTTCTCGCCGGGCTGAAGCTCGGCTGGGACTTCGACGTCGCCGGTGACGAGCACCGCGTTGGACATCTTGAGGTCCTCGGCATGCACGATGATCCCGGGGGTCTGCGCCTTCACCGTGATATCGATCTCGGTCGTCCCCAGAAACGTTTCCTTGGACGGGTCGATATCGAGGGCCAACCGGTATGCTGTCGGCACGACATTGTCGGACAGTCGGGCATTTCCGTCGACGGACAGAGCTGGCGCCGTCGGAGCCGCGACTTCAACGCGCTGCTTCCCGCCGCATGCGGCCAACGAACAACACAGGACGGTCAACATTCGGATCTTCATCGGGTTCTCCTCGGGCTTGGCCCGGTCATAGCCCCGCGTCGACGCCCGCGCAAGGGCCCGCGAAGTAGCCGGCCGCCGACGGGAATCGGTGGACGGCCACGATTTCGTCTCTACAATCGATGAACGCATCCCACGAAGGAGAAGCCCGCATGTCCGACGGAGAAGGTGGTTTTAGTCTGTGGACCCTCGTCAAAGCGGTCCTCATCGTCGTCGGCGTCATCTACCTCGTTTCGCTGGTCACGTGGTTTGCGCAGTGGGCCGTGGTGTTGCTGGCTGTCGGTGGTGTCGGATACCTCGGGTACCGCGTCGCGCGCGCGCTGGCGCCGGCGAAGAACGAGACCAAGCTGCTGACGTCCGAATCGCCCTACGACCAGCGCTTGCGGCAGCTCGAGGATGAGGAGCGGGTGCTCGACCGGAAGCTTGGGCTGTAAGCCCGGTTGAGCTGGGATGCAGCGGCTGGTCGCGCTATAACGCGTCATGCTCGACATCGCGAACATCGAGGTCGTCTACAATGGCGTCATGCTGGTGCTTCAGGGCGTGAGCCTTCAAGTGCCCGACGGCGCGGTCGTGGCGTTGCTCGGGCCCAACGGGGCCGGCAAGACGACGTTGCTGCGCGCGATCACCGGGTTGCTGGACCTGCACGACGGCGAGGTCACGAAGGGTGACATCGCCTGGCGAGGTCAGAGCGTGCTGCAGCGTCCGGCCAGCGACATCGTGAAGTCTGGAATCAGCCAGGTGATGGAGGGCCGTCGCGTGCTCGCGGAACTGACCGTCGAGGAGAATCTGCGCGCCGGTGCGTACACGCGGACCGGAGACGTGTCTGAAGACATCGACGGGTTCTGTGCCCGCTTTCCGATCCTCGGACAGCGCCGCAACAAGCCCGCCGGCTATCTGTCGGGCGGCGAACAGCAGATGCTCGCCATCGCACGCGCGCTGATGGCGAAACCCGCGCTTTTGGTCCTCGACGAGCCCTCCCTAGGGCTTGCGCCACGAATCGTCGAGCAGGTCGCTGAGCTCGTCACCGTGATCAACGCCACCGGCGTGAGCGTCCTCCTCGTGGAGCAGAACGCACGCGTTGCACTGGAGCTGGCGAGCCACGCCTACGTGATCGAGAACGGGAGAGTCGTTCTCGATGGCACGTCGGAGGAGCTGCAGAACGACCGAGACGTGCGCGAGTTCTACTTGGGCGGCGGCGTGCGCACGAACTACCGCGATGTGAAGCTGTATCGACGCCGAAAGAGGTGGCTGAGTTGACGGCGCTCGAGGTCCGAAACCTGACGCTTTCATTCGCCGGCGTGCGCGCGCTCGACGACGTCTCGTTCGACGTCGAGGAAGGTAGCATCACGGCCGTGATCGGCCCCAACGGCGCCGGCAAAACCTCCGTGTTCAATTGCATCTGCGGGGTCTACCGGCCGGACAGCGGGAGCTTGAAATTCGGGTCCCGGGAACTCGTTGGCAGCGCGCCCCACGCGACCGCGCACCACGGCGTCGCGCGCATGTTCCAGAATCTCGCCGTCTTCGACCAGCTCACGGTGCTCGACAACCTCATGCTCGGTCGACATCACCTCTACGCCACGTCATGGCTCTCGCAGATGCTGTGGACCCCGCAAGCCCGCCGAGAAGAGGCCGAGCACCGCCGTAGCGTCGAAGCGATCATCGAGTTTCTGCAGCTCGAGCACTACCGCAAGATGCCCTGCGGGATCCTGCCCTACGGCATCCTCAAGCGCGTCGAGCTCGGCCGCGCGCTCTGCATGGAGCCCAAACTGTTGCTGCTCGACGAGCCCGCCGCGGGACTGAACCAGGAGGAGACCGAAGACATGGCGCGGTTCATCCTCGATATCGCCGAGGAGCTCGACGTCACCCAGCTCCTCATCGAACACGAACTCCACATGGTCCTCGACCTCGCCTCTCAGGTCGTCGTCCTCGACTTCGGCCAGAAGATCGCCGACGGCACACCCGCCGAGATCCGCGCCCACGACGCCGTCCTCGACGCCTACGTCGGGCGCTCTGATGTGAGCGCGTCATGACTGAAGAGTCCGCGCAGACACTCCCCGGCCTCTTGCTCGGGTGGGCCCGGCGCCGTCCGGAGGGGATTGCGTTGCGGGAGAAGAAGCGCGGCGTGTGGCACGAGCTGACATGGTCGGACTACGCGCGGGGGGTCCGGAACGTCGCCTGGCGGCTCCACGAACTCGGGGTACGCGAGGGCGACCACGTGGCGATTCTGTCGGAGAACCGTACGGAGTGGGTATTTGTGGACCTCGCCGCGCAGGCGCTGGGGGCGCGCAGCGTCGGCGTGTATCAAACGAATCCGCCCGACGACGTGGCCTACGTCCTGAGCCACTGCGGCGCCAAGGTCCTGTTCTGCGAGGACCAGGAGCAAGTCGACAAGGCCGTCGCCGTGCGTGAGCGCACACCGACGGTGGAGCACGTCATCGTGTTCGAGCGCCGTGGCACGACTCGCTACGGCGACGAGCGATTGATGGCGTGGGACGACTTTTGTGCTGGCGACGAGGCATCCGACGAGTGGTTCGACACCGTCGTTCGGTCGCGCGATCCGGCGCAGCCGACGATGATCGTCTACACCTCTGGTACGACCGGGCAGCCTAAAGGCGCGATGCTGTCGGCTCGCAACGTCGTCGAAGTGTCGCGAAAGTTCGCCCCCCAGATCGGCGCCGGTGAGCACGACCAGATCCTGTCGTATCTGCCGCTGTGCCATGTCGCGGAGAAGATCTTCACGATCTTCATCCCCCTCGCCTGCGGGGCAACGGTGCATTTCGGTGAGTCGATCGAGACCGTGCGAGATGATTTGCGCGAGGTCTCCCCGACGATCTTCCTCGGCGTTCCCCGGATCTGGGAGAAGATGCACGCGTCGGTGACGCTGAAGATGAAGGACTCGTCATGGCTCAAGCGCACGATCTTCGAGACGTGGACGCGCCGCGGTCGAGAGATCGCCGGACGTCGGGTCGCGGGCACCATGACGCCGATGGATCGCGTGGCATGGCAAATCGGTGACAAGCTGTTGTATCGGCCACTGCAGGAGCGGCTGGGGCTGCGGAATTGTCGGATTCCGGTCACGGGCGCCGCGCCGATCTCGGAGGAGCTGATCTGGTGGTTTCACGCGGTCGGAATCCCGATCGTCGAAGGCTTCGGCCAGACCGAATCGGGCGGCGTCTCGCACGTCAATCCGATCGAGAAGCCCAAGATCGGGACGGTCGGTAAGCCGCTGCCGACGGTGGAGTGTCGCCTTGCCGATGACGGCGAGATTCTGGTGCGCGGACCGATCGTGTTCGAGGGATACCTGCATCAGGAGGAGGCGACACGCTCGACCGTCGACGCTGAAGGGTGGCTGCACACGGGCGACATCGGTTCGATCGATGCGGACGGATTCCTGAGCATTACGGGCCGCAAGAAAGAGATCATCATCACCGCTGGCGGCAAGAATCTGTCGCCCGAGAAGATCGAGAACGCGCTCAAACTGAGTCCATACATTCGTGAAGCGGTTGCGATCGGCGATCGGCGCAAGTTTGTGAGCGCACTGGTTCAGATCGACGGCGCCGCGGTGGGGGACTGGGCGACGCGGCGCCAAATCACCTACACGTCATTTTCGGACCTCAGCGGCAAGCCGGAGGTGCGGCAGCTGATCGAGGATGAGATCAAGGACGCCAACGAAACTCTGGCGCGCGTGGAGCAGGTTCGCGCGTTTCGACTGTTCGCGAAGGAGCTTCATCAGGATGATGGTGAGCTGACGGCGACCCAGAAGGTGCGGCGGCGAGCGATCATGGAGTCTTACGACGCCCTCATCGAGGAGATGTACTGATGCGAAACTTGATCGGGTGCCTCTGGATCGTGACGAGCCTTGGTGGCTGCGTCACGTCCGTCGACACGGGATGTGTGGACGACTCCGAGTGCTATTCGGGGCGCGTGTGCGTGTCGGGACGCTGCCAAGGCGAGGTGGCGGTGAACAACGAACTCGTCAACAACGCCAGCAACAACACGACGACGAACGGGCGTCCAGACGAGTCGCCGTCCAACAACATGACGCCGCCACCGAACAACATCTCGGGGCTTTGCACGACGTCTGATGAGTGCGATCGCTCGCTCGTCTGCGCGCCGGGGATCGGTGAAGCGCCGGTCCTCGACTGCCGACGGCCGTGGGACTGCGTCTCGTTCGTGGAGCAGGACGATGCGACCTGCGTGCTGGTCACCGATTGCGTCGCCGACGGGCCGTACGAGGCGTTCTGCGATTTCGGGGACGCCGATGTCGGGCGTTGCGCGTGCGTCGGCTCCACCGGCGCTGCGACGGAGTTCGAGGCCCAGCGCGGCGTCTGCGACGATTCGCAGGAGTTCGTCGACCGCGTGAACCGTGAGTGCCTCTGGCGCGTGCCGAGGCCCTGATCCGTGGCGAGTTTTCTCCAGTTGTTGGCAGCGGGGCTGGCGTTGGGCGCGGTGTATGCGCTCGTGGCGCTGGGGTTTGTCGTGATCTATCGCGCCTCGCAGGTGTTCAACTTTGCACAAGGCGAGTTTCTGACGCTCGGCGCGATCGTGATGGTGATCAGCTGCCAGGCGGGACTGCCGTGGCCGCTGGCGTTGGTCGTCGCAATGGTGGCGAGCGGGTTGGTCGGTGCGGGTGTCGAGCGTGTATTCTTGCGGCCGCTGATCGGCCGCCCGGTGTTCGTGACGATCATCGTGACGATCTTTGTCGGCTTCCTGATGCGGATCGGACTGGTCCTCGTGCTCGGCGGCGACACGGAGGGGATGCCGACGCCATGGGAGCGCACGGGCTCGATGGAGGTGCTGGGGGCGAGCATCCTCTATAACTCGATCGCTGCGATCGCGGCAGCATCGCTGGCGCTCGCGGCATTCTTCATCGTGGTGAAGTACAGCCGTCTGGGGATCGCGATGCGTGCGACGGCCAACGACCAGGAGGTGGCCCTCGCCCTGGGGATCCCCGTGGCGCGGATCTTTGGGGCGACGTGGTTCGTGGCGGGCGCGCTAGCGGCGCTGGGCGGCGTGTTTCTGGGGATGTTCCCGCACACCGTGACGGTGAATCTGGGGTACGTGGCGCTTCGCGCGTTCCCCGCGGTGATCGTCGGCGGCCTCGAGTCGCCGTCTGGCGCCGTGATCGCGGGGATGCTGCTCGGAGTGACCGAGGTCCTGGCCCAAGGCTACGTGAATCCACACCTCGGGGAGTTCGGGCACGACTTTCACACCGTCTTTCCCTACCTCGTGATGATCGCGTTTCTGGTGTTCCGGCCGTATGGCCTGTTCGGTCAGGCGCATGTGGAGCGGGTGTAACTCATGCCCACGCGTAAGCTGATCACGAGTTACAGCGACGATCTGCGCCTGTTCCCCGACGTGTGGCACAAGGTCGGCCTGCTCGCCGCGGCCATCTGCGTCATCGCCTATCCGTTCGTGATGGACGGGCGGTGGTTGAGCGTCGCGAACGGGGCGTGGATCGCCACGGTCGGGGCCGTGGGGATGATGATCCTGACCGGTTTCGCGGGCCAGATCAGCCTCGGGCACGCGGCGTTTCTGGCGATCGGGGCGTATACCTCCGCGGTGTTGGCGGAACAAATCCACCTTCCGTTCTGGCTCGGGATGCCCCTGGGCGGACTGCTCGCGGCGGCGGTGGGGCTGGCCGTGGGGCCGTTCGCTCTGAGGCTACGGGGTCTGTACCTCGCGATCGTGACGCTGGGGCTGCTGACGATCGTCAATCATGTGTTGATGACGTTCACGGACCTCACGCACGGCGCATCAGGCATTGCTGTAGCGACGTACGGGTGGTTTCCGAACCCTGATGAGGTCTCGTCGTTTGGCACTCTAGCCAAGAAGACCGAGGTGCTGGGCGTCGTGTTCACCCTGCAACACAAGCTGTACTTCGTGTTCGTCACCGTGGCGCTGTTGGCGGCGCTCGCGGCGCGGAACATCCAGCGCTCGTCGATCGGGCGGGCGATGGTCGCGGTTCGCGATCACGATCTCGCCGCGGCAATTCTTGGCGTTCACCCCGCCCGCACCAAGGTGATCGCGTTCGGGGTGTCGAGTTTCTTCGGGGGCGTCGCGGGTAGCATGTTCGCCTACCAGCAGCAGTACATCACGGTGGAGCCGCCGTTCGACCTGAGCATGAGTGTCATGTACATCGCGATGATCGTGCTCGGGGGCATCGGGACGACATTTGGCGCGGTCGCCGGCCCGATCGTCTACACGGCGATGTCGCCGCTGGCGGAGATCATCGGCTCGAAGTTGCCGTTCATTTCGGCGCTGTCTTCGAGCCAGCAGTCGACGCTGCTGTTTGCTCTGGTCGTGTGCGGGTTCCTGATCTTCGAACCGTTCGGGCTGTTCGGGCTGTGGCAGCGGGTGAAGCGATACTTCGTGGCCTGGCCGTTTCGCTACTGACAGATTGTGAGCAGTTGCTCACATTACGCTGGATTTCGCTCGGGGCGGTCGCTAGGGTCGGGTCATCAGGCCTTGTCGGCCGTATCCCAGCGTGAGTGCATAAATGTTGAAAGCCGTCTTCGTGATCTTTGGCCTCGCACTCGCTGGTTGTGGTGAGAAATCGGAGAAGCGGCCGGTTACCTTCACGCCCACGAACAACGTCACGCCGAACAACGGCACGAACAATGTGACGCCGAACAACACGATCCTCGAGAACAACGTGGTGGGGGATGTCTTCTACTGGGAAGACGTCAAGCCGATCGTCGATGCGAAGTGCGTCGCGTGTCATACGCCGGGGGCGATTGGACCATTTCCGCTGACGACCTATGAGGAAGTCTTCGCGGTGAAGGAGCTCGTGAAGACGGAGGTGGCGTCGAAGACGATGCCGCCGTTCAACTACGATACGAAGTGCCAAGAGTACACGCATGACCCGACTCTGAGCGGGGAAGAACTCGCGACCGTCGTGGCGTGGGTGGATGCCGGGGCTCCGGAGGGCGACTCCGCAGAAGAGGGTCCTGCGATTCAGGTGCGCTTCCCCGATCCCCCGACCTTCGACACGACGCTGGTGATGGCCGAGGCCTACACCCCGCTGAAATCGCCAGACGACTACCGCTGCTTCATCGTTGATTGGCCGCATCAGACGAAGAAGTACGTGACCGGCTTCGGTGTGGAACCGGGCGAGGACGCGATCGTACATCACGTCATCGCGTTCCTGGCGCCGCCGAGTGCCGTGGCGGAGGCCCAGGCGCTCGATGACCGCGAGCCTGGCCCCGGCTACACCTGCTTCGGCACCGCCAACATCAACGATCAATCGTGGATGGGGTCGTGGGCTCCGGGCGGGGCGCCTGCGAAGTACGCGCCGGGCACCGGCTTGCCGGTCGAGCCGGGCTCGAAGATGATCATTCAGGTGCACTACAACACGCTGACCGAGGATGCGCGGCCCGATCTCACGACCGTGAACTTCGAGACGGCGGACACGGTGGAGCGCGAGGCGATCTGGATGCCGTGGGCGAACCCGACGTGGCTGAACGGCAACATGCCGATTCGGGCCGGAGACGCCGATGCCTCGCACCAGTTCATGTATGACCCGACGGTGTTTCTCAGCGAGGGTCGCCCGCTCAAGATCTGGGGCGCCGGATTGCACATGCACCTGCTCGGAACCTCGATTCGCGGCTGGATCCTCCGCGGCGACGGCACTGAGGATTGTCTCGCCGATTCACCGCGGTACGACTTCAACTGGCAGGGCGGTGTTGGATTCGCGGAGCCGATCACGATCAACCCCGGTGATCGGTTGGCGCTGGAGTGCCACTGGGATAACTCGATGGCGAATCAGCCGATGGTCGACGGAACGCGCGTGACCCCTGCCGACCGCAACTGGGGCGAGGGAACGCTGGACGAGATGTGCCTGGGGCTCTTCTACATCACGCTGTAGGCATGGGCGGGAAAAAACAGACAGCGCCGCACATCTGCGGCGCTGTTTTTTTGTGCTCTAGGTGAAAGCTGTAAAATTGGGCCTGATGTCATCTGGGACCCGATTCAGCCGCAAGACGCGACCAAGGAAGCCGCGCCGCCACTCGTGGCTGCAGGGCGTCGGCATGTGCTCGCTGCTGTTGTGCGGTCGAACCGCGGTCGCCCAGGACAGTTTCAACGTCGAGACGTTCGAAGCCGGTCCGTCGACCACGAGCGCCCTTGGCGTCGAATCGACGGCGGTGCCGGGCCATCTCAAGCCGACCGCCGACGCGGTGCTGCATCGTTCGGAGAGTCCGGTCGTGTTCCGCGACGGGGATCTCGTCGAAGCGATCGACAACCGTTGGACGCTAGACTTGGGCTTGAGCCTCGGACTGTGGTCCGACATTCAACTCGACGCGCGGCTGCCGCTCGTCACGACCCAGAACGGGGTCGGGCTCGGCGGCGAGCTCGACGGGCTGTCGGCCGGCGACTTGCGGCTGCGCGGGAAGTGGCGACTGTTGGAGCGTGATCTCGAGCACCCCGTCGGATTCGCGGTGCAGGCGGGGCTCTATGTGCCGACCGGCGACAGCGGTGGCTATACGTCGGACGGCGTGGTCCGCTTCGAACCGCGCCTCGTCATGGACGCCAAACTGGGTCCGGTGCTGCTCATGTTCAATGCCGGCTACCAGATCCGGCCGACGCGCGTGGTGGGCACCTACCGTCACGATGACACGATTCGTTGGGGCGCCGCGGGGCGGCTTCCGTTGCCGGCCGGGTTCGACGTCGAGGCGTCGCTCTTTGGTGAGAACTCGCTGTACCGGGCCACCATCAACGGTGTGCGGCCCGTCAATGAGTTCGCGCACCCGGTCGAGACGCTCGGCGGCGTCGGGTGGAGTGTTCGAGGATTCCGAGCGTCGATTGCGGCGGGCGCCGGTTTGACGCGTGGCGTCGGCGCGCCGGCGTATCGCGTCGTGATGGGGCTGGCGTACTCGCCGTTTAAGCCCGAAGAGGAGACGGCAGGGCGGACGGTCGTCGCCCACGACTTCGATGGGGACGGCTTCGCGGGGGACGCCGACGACTGCCCCTTTGCGGCGGAGACGTTCGACGGATTCGAGGACCTCGATGGCTGCCCGGATCTGGACGACGACGGCGACTCGGTGGCGGACGTCGTCGACCTCTGCCCGCTGGAACCGGGCACTGTGGCGAAGTCGGGCTGTCCGGCGGTCGACGTGGACAGTGACGGGATCGACGACGCGTCAGACGCGTGCCCATGGCAGCCCGGCACGGCGCGATCGGACGGCTGCCCGGAGCCGCGTGATTCACCGGCGTGGCGGTCGAACTTCGTCGTGATGAGCGCCGGCGACTGCGACCCCGGCGACACGGATTGCACGGCGAGCACGAAGGACATCGTGGAAGCGCTGCCCGAGGCGGTGTTCTTCCCGTCCGGCCGCGACCGGTTCGAGCCCGACGAGCACCCGCTGCTGGAGGTCATCGCGAATCGCATGCGGGAGGACTCGACGATCGTGACGTTGCGTGTCGAGGGCCACACCGACTCGAACGGCGACGCGGACTTCAACGTGGAGCTGTCGCGGGGGCGCGCCGAAACCGTGCGAGACGTCCTGATTCGACGCGGGATCGACCCGTCTCGTCTCGAGGTCGTGCCGCACGGCGAGGAGGAGCCGCTCGACAGCAACGACACGCCGTTGGGGCGCGCCCGAAACCGTCGCGTCGCGTTCAGCATGACGATTCGGCGCCGCGGACGCGACGAACAAGTCGCCGATGTCGCAAAGGCGGTGGAGCTGCCGACGTTGACGATCGCGGACTTCGAATTCGACCGTCGGATGTTGGTTGGCTTTCGCCCGCCGCGCTTTGTCGAGGGCACGGTCTTACGCGCGCCGGCGGGGTGGCTGTGCTCGGTGGGCGGCGAAGAGCCGGCACCGGAGCTGACATTGCTGACGATCGGGCCGCCGGTCCTCAAGGGGCTTCGCTACCCCGGTTGGACGTCCGAGCAACGGCTCACGTGCCGGCAGAGTCGGAACGTCATCGCGTTCGAGGTCGAGGTTGAGATTCCGCCGTTTGGGGTTCGCGGTGTCTGGGCCGGTGGGGTCCAGACGACCACCCGGCGACCGACGCAGATCGACCTGCGTTTCGCGGGGCGCGCGATGCCACTCGACGTGGGCATCGAGGGCTACGAGCTGGAGATGGTCGCGGTCTCGGCGGACGTGCTTCGCCTGCGCCTGCAGTCCAACGGTCGGCCGAGTGGCAGCGCGGCACGGCTCGGGGCCGCGCGGCGCGTGCTGCTCAACGTCCCGCTGCTGCGGGCCGAGGACACGATCACCGTCGAGCCAATTCCCCAGCAGCGGCGGTTCATCGAAATTGGCGGCGGTGCCACGGTGCTCGCGACGGGCCGCACGTTTGCTCGCCCAGGCCAGCTCGGGGGGTCGGCGGTACCGGCGGTTCGCGTCACGGCGCGCGCCCTCGCCACGAACTGGTTCGCTCTCGGGATGCTCCTCGACATCGGCAGCACCCTGGGCCCCGACCCGATCCTCTTCACGCCCGGCATCGGTGGCGAAGCGGTCTTCCACGTGCCGATCCGGCTCTTTCGCCCGTTCATCTCCACCGGACTCCAGACCTTCTTCCCCGGCCTCGACGAAGCTCGCCCCGGCTGGGAAAACGCGATCGGCGTCGACTACGAACCCGCCGCCGGCGCCGGTCTCCGCGCCTCCGTCCGCGGAACCATCCTCACCGCCGACGGCCAACTCCACCTCCTCCCCGGCGGCTTCCTCGGCGCCTACACTACGTTCTAGCACTCGGGGGGCGGCTTTGCCGCCCCCCGACGTGCGGGGATGAGCGCTTCGGCGCTTCGCGCCGAGCGCAGGGTACGAGCGCTTTGGCGGCTTCGCCGCCGCGCGCAGGTGGCGAGCGTTTGGCGCTTCGCGCCGCACGCAGGTGGCGAGCGGGTCGCTACGCTCCACGCAGGGAAGGCGGGCGTGTCGCTACGCTCCACGCGGGTCTAAGGCACGTGTCGCTCCCGCAGATCCGGTAGACGCGTCGCAGTGGTCTTTCCCTGCGGGGAGCGAAGCGACCCGCTCGCCACCTGCGCTTGGCGCGAAGCGCCAAGCGCTCGCCACCTGCGCGCGGCGGCGAAGCCGCCAAGCGCTCGTACCCTGCGCGCGGCGGCGAAGCCGCCAAGCGCTCGCACCCGCGCTAGCGCTTAGCGCGCAGCGCTAAGCGCTATGCGCTCAGCGAGTTGTTCGATGTGGTGGCGTTGGGTCATCCATTGGCCGATGGAGGCGCGGATGACGTAGTGGTCGTGGAGGACGGTGTGGGTGAGGTACTGGTCGCGGTAGGCGTTGAGGGCGGTGTGGAGCTCGCGGGTGGCGTCGTCGCCGGCGGTGCAGCGGAAGCAGACGAGGCCGAAGTGGGTGGGGCCCACGACTTGGAGGGCCGGATGTGCCTCGATCTGGGCGCGCAGCCATTGGGCGTGGGCGATGTGCTCGCGCAACATGGTTTGCAGTTGCTCGACGCCGTAGCAGCGGATGACGAACCACAGCTTGAGGGCCCGAAATCGTCGGCCGAGCGGAATGCCCCAGTCGCGGTAGTTGACGACCTCGTCGTCGTGCTCGGTCCGCAAGTACTCGGGGGTCGTGGCGAACGTGTCGATGAGTAGCGCGGGGTCGCGCACGTAATAGGCCGAACAGTCGAAGTTGGTGAGGAGCCATTTGTGCGGGTTGAAGCCGAAGCTGTCCGCGTGCTCGACTCCGTTCATGATCCAGGCCATCTCGGGCAAGATCGCGGTGCTGCCGGCGTAAGCGGCGTCCACGTGGAGCCAGATGCCATGTTCGATGCAGATCTGCGCGATCGCGGCCACGTCGTCGACGCCGCCCGCGCTGGTCGTGCCGACCGTCGCGACGACGGCGGTGGGCCGCAGTCCTGCCGCGATGTCGCGCTCGATTTGGGCGCGGAGGAGCGCGGGGCGCAGGGCGAACGACTCGTCGGCCTCGACCTTGTGCAGCCGCCGAATGCCGCTGAGCGACACGGCCTTGTCTACCGACGAGTGCGCTTCCTCGCTGCAGTAGACGACGAGGTTGCCGGGAACGCCCGGCTCGGTCCCGCACTGCCGGTCGCGAGCCGTGATCAGCGCCACGAGGCACCCGCTCGATGCGGTGTCCTGAATGACGCCGACGAACTCGTCGCTGAGTCCGATCATCTGGCGGAGCCAGTCCATCACGGCCTGTTCGACCTCCGTCGCGGCCGGCGACGTCTGCCACGACATGCACTGTGCGCCCATCGCGGTCACCAACATCTCGGCGAGGATCGACGGGGGGCTGTGATTGGCGGGGAAGTAGCCGAACCAGCCCGGATGATTCCAGTGCGTCATGCCTGGCATGATGTCCCGCTCGAACGAGGCGAACACCTCGTCGTAAGGCTCCGCGGACTGCGGCGGTGCGGCGGGAATCGTGGCGCGGACATCCCCGGGTTTCACATCGGGGACCACAGAGCGATGGCCGACATCCGCGAGGTAGTCGGCCATCCAGTCCGCCGCGCGGCGCGCAGCTTCTCGAAATTCTTCGTCTTTCACTGCGCGCTGTTGGTGGCAGCCTCGGGTGCTTCATCGTTGGCCGGCGCGTCGTCGGCCTCGAGGCCCTCGTACGACTTCGGGTCCGCCCAGTCCGCGACCACGGTGAACGACTTCTTGGCGAAGTCCGGCTTCAGCACGCGGGTCTTCGTGTTCACGATGTAAGGCGCCTTGGACCAATCCAGTGCCGGAACCAGCTTGCCGGCGGTGTAATCGGTCAGCGTGTGCAGCTGCTTGAGGTACCCCGCACGGGTGATGTCTTTCGCCTCAATGGCGCGCTTGGCGACTTCGAGCGCCGCGCGGCCCTGAATGTAGGAGAGCAAGACGTACCAGTCCTTCTGGACGTCCTTGCCATGCTTGTCGTAGGCGGCGAGGAAGTCCTTCATCCCCTCGGACTCTTCGCCCCAGTACGGGACACCGGTGACGAGGAAGAAGTTGTCGAACAGCGCGGCGGGCAGCTTTTCGTGCTGATAGAAGAGGTCCGCCCACGCGGGCGTGTTTCCGAGCCACTTCGGGCCAAACTTGAGCTGCGCGGCGGTGCCGAGAATGACGCCGGTCTTCGACGGCAACACGGTCAGCAGCACGTAGTTCGCGCCGGCGTCCTGCAACGCTTTGACCGCCGCGGTCACGTCGGCCTGCTGGGCCGCGACGGACTGCTTGGACACCACGGCGACGCCCATCGCCTCGGCCGCGGTCTCGAGGCCGTAGATGCCGTCCTGACCGTAGTCGTCGTTCTGGTAGATGATTCCGATCTTGACCTTGTCGGCGCCACCGGCGTCTTCGATCGCCCAGTCCACACCGCGCATCGCTTCGAAGAAGTACGCGGCCGCCACGGGAGGCGTGAACTCGCTCTCCGCCATCTTGGACGACAGCGAGGCGGGCATCGCGACGATCCCGTCTTCAGCGAGTTTCGGGACCAGCGGTAGGGTCGCCGGAGTGCCAAAGCTCGTCGCGATCATGAGCACGTCGTCCTTGATCTCTTCGTAGGCCTGGACCGACTTCTGGGGGTTGTAGCCGTGGTCCTTCTCGAGGAGCTTCACGGTCCAGCCGTCGGGAAGGATCCCGCTCCCCCCGGCATTGACTTGCGCGGCGAGGATGCGCTTGCCGGCGGCGTACGGCTTGCCGATCACGAGGGCCGGGCCGCTCTCGTCGTTGAGGGCGCCGATCGTGATCGACTTCTCGGTGAGGTTCACCCCTTTGTCCGTCGCGATGTCGGGCTTCGCAGTCGTCGTGCCGGCGTTGGTACCGGTCGTGGTCGTCTCCGGCTGCTTCTCGCGACATCCGACCGAAGCGGTCATGGCGACGAAGAGGGCGGCCGTCAATAGCTTGCTGTACATAGCGATTACCTCGATGGGGCCGCAGTGGCGGCTTTCGGGTCCTGAACTAGCGGAAGTGGCGCGGACTTTTACACGGATGACCGTCGCTGGCAAGCGATGCGCGGGGGCAGATGCTATCGATGGCGCGACGTTGCGACGCGATGGCGTCGTTCATCGCCGTGCGCACGCGCAGCATCTCATCGACGCTCCAGTACGGTCCGAACGGCTCGGAGTCGGGATCGCCGATCGCTCGGGATCGGACGAACAGGCCTTCGTCGCGGTCGCTGTCCCAGGAGTCGTACGGAGCGACCTCGACATCGAGTCCATACGTGGTCGTCTCTCGCCACAGCGGCCAGACGTGGTAGCGCGTCAGCTCCACCCGGTGTGGGCCTACGCGCAGTCGATAGCGCGCCGCGAAGTAGGTGACCGGGGTCAGTGCGAGGCCGACGGCCCAGAGTGCCCACGCGCCGGTCGTGCCTGCGATGGCGAGACCAAGGACGATCATGTTGACCGCGGCCAGACTGCCGGCATTGAAGGCCGCCGAGAGCTCGTCGTGTCCCGAGAATTCGATCGTCATGGTAGCTCCGTGTCGAGGAATGCCCCGAGCAGTACGCGCGCCGCGGGGGCTGCGCTGTGGCGCGGGACGAGGTCGCGCGCGGTCGCGGCGAGCATGAAGTAGCCGTGCGTGAGGGCGAGGAACGCGGCGACAATCTCTGCGGTCGGTGCGACGGGCGTCCAGGCGTCCTCGCGGATGCCGGTACCGATGACCGCGGTCACCATCTGGGCGACGTCGTCCAGCGCGGCGCGCATCCGCGCCGCGACCTCGGGCTGCCGAATCGCCTCCGCGCTGAACATGACCACGGCGGCGACGTGTTCTGGTCGCGCCGAGGAGCCGGTCGCCAGCAGGCGGTCCACGATCGCGGCGAGCTGATGCGGCGCGTCGCCCGTCGCACGTTGAAGCGACGCGAGTTCCTGCGCGGCGAGCTCGTCGAACAATGCGAGGAGGATCTGCTGCTTGCTGCGAAAATGGTAGTGCAAGAGACCCGGCGTGAGGTCCGCGGCCGCAGCGATCTTGGCGATCGTCGCCTTCTCGTACCCGTGATCTGCCATCACGGCGAGCAGTGCGGCGGTGATCTGGGAGCGTCGTTCGTCAGTCGGTCGGTGTTCCATGGGCTCAAGTTAGTTGGTTGACCAACCAAGTCAAGCGAGATACTCCAAGATCGTCGACGGGCCGCGGCTGTGCTAGCTTCGCGGCATGACGAGATTCTGGGACTGGTTCCAATTTCAGCTCGAGCAGTTCATCGTCCGTGGCCCGTTTCATCGGCTGCTGATGATGGCGGCGATCATCGTGACGATCTCGCTCGTCGGCGGGTTGATCGTGTTCGTGACCGGGGACTTCGGCAACGGCCAGGACGCGGTGTGGTGGGCGTTCCTTCGACTCACCGATCCCGGGTATCTGGGCGACGATGAGGGCGTGGTCAAACGCGTGATCAGCACGATCATCACGGTGCTCGGTTACGTGGTGTTCATGGGTGCGTTGATCGCGATCATGACGCAGTGGTTCCACGCCACGATCGCGCGGATCGAGTCCGGCGTTTCGCCGGTGTCGATGCGAAATCACTTTGTCATCCTGGGGTGGACGAACCGCACGACGGCGATTGTGGACGAACTCATCCAGTCCGAGAGTCGTGTGCGGCGCTTCTACGAGAAGATGGGCGCCGATGTGGGGTTGCGCGTCGTGATCTTGTCCGACGAACCGGTGAGTAAGGTGCGCGAAGACCTGCGCCGCGTTCTGGGCAAGCGCTACGATTCGAAGCAGATCGTCGTGCGCGTCGGCAACGCCTTTCGAGCGGGGCACCTCGTCCGCGTGGACTTCATGCACGCGGCGGCGATCTTGTTGCCGGCCGACCCGACCGGCGTGAATCACCCCTCGAATCTGGATGCGCTGACGATCAAGACGCTGTTGAGTTTGATGCAGGCGGCGCGAGAGCTGGGAATCGATGACACGAAGACGCTGCCGTTGGTTGTCGCCGAGCTGACCGACGATCGGAAGGTCCATATCGCCGACGTCGCGTACCACGGCCCGCTGGAGACCCTGTCGACGGACCGCATCGTCGCGCGCCTCATCGCGCAGAGCGTGCGGCATCGCGGGGTATCGGCAATCTACAAGGACTTCTTAGCGCACTCGTGGGGCAACGAAGTGTACGCGCGGCACTGGCACGGGGCGCGGACCGAGTTTCGCGTCGTCGCGGGGTCCTATCGCGATGCGTTGCCGATCGGTGTGGCAAAAGGCGAAGACGGGGCGCTGGACATCGAGCTGAATCCGGACCTCGACCACGTCGTGGAGCGGGGCGACCGGATCGTGCTGCTGGCGCCAGACTATGCCGTGACCAATGTCGCGACGGATGATGGCGTGTTTGCCGACGTGTCGGTCGGCGCTGTGCCGCCCAAGAAGGAGATGCCGCCGACTCGGCGTCTCTTGATGCTGGGCTGGAGTCGCAAGGCACCGGTCTTGCTCGCCGAGTTCGACGCCTACGAGAACGAGCAGTTCAACGTGGACCTGATGTCGCTGATGCCGATCGAGGACCGAGAGCGCGAGCTCGAACGCCGTCACGGGAAGCTGAAACGTACGAAGGTGCGACACATCGAGGCCGACTTCACCTCGGAGAGCGATCTCGATGCCCTCGACCTGTCGACGTACGACACGATCTTGGTGCTTTCGAGCGATTGGCTGGAGACGGACCAGCTGTCGGACGCCCGTACGTTGTTGGGCTACCTCGTGGTGCAGAGCGCGATCGAGCGCCGCGGATGCACGCCGGCGCTCGTGGTGGAGCTACGCGACGGCGACAGCGAGGAGTTGCTGGGCGCGCATCAGTGCGACGTCGTGGTCAGCCCGGAGATGGTGAGTCACATGCTCACGCACATCGGCTTGCGCCGGGAGCTGGGTGAGATCTTCGAGATGTTGTTCGGGCCGCACGGCGCTGAAATCTTCTTCCTCCCGATCAGCAGTTACGGGATCGAGGCCGGCCGGGTCCCGTTCTCGGAGGTTCGCCAACGTGTCGCGGCATTCGGCGAGACCGCGGTCGGGGTTCGGATCTCGGGGTCCGTGATGATGAACCCGAAGGTCGAAGATTCGCTGGAGCTCGGGGCCGACGACGAGGTCGTCGTGCTCGCCGTGTTCGAGGCTGACGAGCACCCGTGAACGACGTGATCTCCGCGACGGCGCTGGAGATGGCGGGGTGGGTGCGTTCGCGAGAGATCGGCGCGGTCGAGCTCCTCGAGGCCCATCTGGTGCGCATCGAAGCGCGCGACGGGGAGCTCCAGGCTTTCGTGCAGTTGTTCGAGCACTGGGCCCGTCGGCACGCGCGCAAGATCGACGCGTCGCGCAACGCGTGGCCGGACCCCCTGCCGACGTTCTTCGGGGTACCGTTCGGGATCAAGGACAACGACGCGATGAAGTGGACGTACACGCGGGTCGGCTCGCGCGCGTATCGGTTCGCGGTCACGCCGTTCGACTCGCTCGCGGTGCGGCGCTTACGCGCGGCGGGTTTCGTGATGGTGGGCAAGACCACGACCTCGGAGTTTGCGCTCTTGCCAGTCGTGGAGCCTGACATCCACCCGCCGACGCGCAACCCATGGGATCCGTCGCGAACTGCCGGCGGATCCAGTGGGGGTGCCGCGGTGGCGGTGGCCACGGGGATGCTGCCGATCGCGCACGGCGCCGACGGGGGAGGTTCGATCCGGATCCCGGCCTCGTTCTGCGGGCTGTTCGGCTTCAAGGCCTCGCGCGGCGTGATGCCGAACTTCTACGCCCCGATGGAGTCCGTGGGGCTCTCGGTGGCAGGGTCGCTCGCACGGTCCGTCGAAGACTCCGCGGCGGTGCTCGACGCGCTGTGCGGTGATCCGTTCGGCGGGCCCCAGTCCTGGCGGTCGCGCTGCGTCGGGGAGCCCGCGAGCGGGCTGCGTGTGCGGTTTGCGACGAGCTCATCGATCGGGGAGGTCATCCCGGAGGTCGCCGCCGAGGTGGTCCGCATCGCGGCGGTGTTGGAGGCGATGGGGCACGACGTGCAAGAGGGCGGCGAGTTCGAGGGCAGTACGGAGGAGTTCGTCCCCGTCTACGGGCGCCTCGCGGCCAATGTGCCGGTGCTGCGCGAGGAGTCGCTGCAGCCGGTCACGCAGTGGCTGCGCGCGATCGGTCGGCGAACCTCGAACCGCGCCGCTCGCCGACTCAATGCGCAGTTGTCCGTCCGACTCGACGATTGGTTTGGCGACGCGGACCTCTGGGTGACGCCGACGGTGGGTGTGACGGCGCCCGAAGTCGGTGCCTACGACGGACTGCCGCCGGACGAGGCTTTTGCTCGCGCGGCGGAGCTGGGCGCGTTCACGGCGCCGAGCAACATCACCGGCCAGCCCGCCGCGACGATTCCGGTCGGGGCGAGCCCCGCGGGTCTGCCGATCGGCGTCCAGATCATCGGGCGCCGCGGCGCCGACGAGCTCGTGATGCGTGTGGCACGCGCGCTGGGCGAGGCCGGGATGTGGCGCGTGCACACGGGCTGACGTCAGCGGACAAACCGGCGCAGGTCGGAACCACGAAACGGCTGCCAACTGGGTGTGTCGATGATGTCGGTGAGCTTGCTCGGGAGAACGAACCATGCGCCGTCCAGCGCCTGAGGTGCGGTGCCGCGGAGCACGTGAAAGTCTTGGGCCGGCATGTAGCCCTGACCGAGGAGCGCGACGCGACGCCCGTCTCTGGCGGTCGCGACGTCGAGCACGACGACCGCGTGTCCGGGTGACCCCGGCGCGACGTAGAAGTCGCCCGCGCGAACATCGGCCGGTTGCACGGCATGCGAGTCTCGATGCAGCGATCGTGTGCCCGCGTACATGAACACGACGTCCAGCCACTGCCGCATCGAGGCGTGGTCGGCGGACCGCGGCGCCCCCGCACGACGCCTGACCTTTGCGCCGTCGATGCTGAGGCGCTCGCCGCCGACCCAGTCCGTGAACCGCACTTCATCGCCGCTGGTGAAGTGGTAGGCGAGTTCGGCGGATCGACCTCGTGCCCACAGGAACTCAGCGTGCAGTCGAATCGCGGAGTCCGCGCACTGCTGGAGGTTCTTCTCGCCCACATCGAGCGCGATGATCGCCGCCGATGGGCTGTTGAGCGCAGCGCCCTTGAACGACAGGACGTTCTGGCGGTCGAGCCGCACCGGCAGCCCGCGCAACCACGCGCCGTACGAGCCGGCCGGGGCGTCGACCCGGGCGAAGCCCCGCGGGGTGCTGAACACCTGGTCGAACCTCGCGACCGGGCTCGTGTGGGTGAAGGGGTACTCGGTGCTGGACGGCTCGTAGCGCTGAGCTTCCGGATTGACGGCACGTACGGTCGCGCGAAGCGTTTGCGCGGCGGCAGGGCTCGCGGCGAGGAGCGCCAGCAACACCAGCGCGATCGGAATGCGTACGTGAGGTCTCATGGGGGGTTGAACGGGCGCGGCACCGAAACGGATCTACCGAATGCGGACGGGCGTGCGTTGACAACGCTTTCGTGGGCTGACAAAACGCCCTCAACCTCGTCGTGGAGCGCCGAAATGAACAACATCGCCGACCTTTCGATCAACACGATCCGTGCGCTCTCGATGGACGCCGTACAGATGGCGAACAGCGGGCATCCGGGGGCACCGATGGGTCTCGCCGCGGCGGCGTACGGGCTCTGGCAGGATCATCTGCGACACAACCCCGCCGACCCGACGTGGTTCAATCGCGATCGGTTCGTGCTGTCGAACGGCCACGCATCGATGCTGCTGTACAGCCTGCTCCATCTCACCGGCTACGAGCAGATGACGATGGCGCAGATTCGGAACTTTCGGCAGTGGGGCAGCGTGACGCCCGGTCACCCGGAAGTGCACATGACGGACGGGGTCGAGATGACGACCGGGCCGCTGGGGCAGGGGATCTCGACGGCGGTGGGGATGGCGATCTCGGAGGCGCAACTGAACGCACGGTTCGGCGACGTCATCGACCACTACACCTACGTGATCTGCTCGGATGGCGACCTGATGGAGGGCGTCAGCGCCGAGGCGAGCTCGATCGCGGGGCACCTGGGTCTGGGCAAGCTGATCTGCTTGTACGACGACAACAACATCACGATCGATGGCCGGACGGACCTCAGCTTCACCGAGGACGTGCTCAAGCGCTACGAGGCGTACGGCTGGCACGTGGTTCGGCTGGAGGACGGCAATGACGTGGCGGCGGTGTCGGCCGCGATCGTCGAGGCGCAGGGCGTGACGGACCGACCCAGCATGATCAGTGTGCCGACCGTGATCGGGTTCGGTTCGCCGAACAAGGCGGACCATTCGAGCTCTCACGGGTCGCCGCTCGGCGACGGGGAGATCGAGGCCACGAAGGCGCAGCTCGGCTGGCCGCACAGCGAGCGTTTCTTCGTGCCGAACGAGGTACGCGAGCATATGGACGCGCGCAATGACGGCGCGGTGTTTCAGAAGAACTGGGAAGCGACGCTATCTCGCTTCGAAGGATCGAATCCGGCCGAGCACGCCGAGCTTGTCCGTCGCATGCGCGGCGACCTTCCGGCAGATTGGGCCTCGGCGCTTCCGACGTTTCCGCCGGACGCCAAGGGGATGGCGACGCGCGCGTCGGGGGGCAAGGTCATCGCGTCGCTCTACGCGCGCTTGCCGGAGCTGACCGGTGGTTCGGCGGACCTCGCCGGCTCGACGAAGACGCTGCACAGTCAGTTTGGCGAGATGCAGCGCGGCAACTACAACGCTCAGAACATGCACTTCGGGATCCGCGAGCACGCGATGGCGGCGATCGCGAACGGCATGACGCTCCACGGGGGCACGCGTGGTTTCGGCGCGACGTTCCTGCAGTTCGCGGACTACATGCGGCCGGCGCTGCGCATCGCGGCGCTCAGCCACATTCCGTCGCTGATGGTGTTCACGCACGACTCGATCGGACTCGGCGAAGACGGGCCGACGCACCAGCCGGTGGAGCATCTGGCGAGCCTGCGCGCGATTCCGA
The DNA here is from genome assembly GCA_041601915.1 of Bradymonadaceae bacterium. Lineage (GTDB taxonomy): Bacteria > Myxococcota_A > Bradymonadia > Bradymonadales > Bradymonadaceae > JBFIHF01. The sequence continues at coordinate 4,094 of JBFIHF010000037.1, read as the reverse complement.
ACTACTGGGTGTTTCGGCCCGCTGACGCGAACGAAGTGAGCGCGTGTTGGAAGCTCGCGATCGAGCGGACCGGCGGGCCGTCGGCGCTGGTTTTGACGCGTCAGGACGTGCCGACGATCGACGCTGCCTCGTTGCGCCAGGTCGGCGATGCGTCGCGGGGTGCCTATGTGGTCGCCGATTCGGACGGCGCGCCGGAGCTGATTGTGCTGTCCACAGGCAGCGAGGTTTCGGTGTGTATCGAGGCGTGGCGAACGCTCACTGACCGCGGTCATCGAGTGCGTGTGGTGTCGATGCCGTGCTGGGAACTGTTTGACGCCCAGGGCGCCGAGTGGCGCGAAACGGTGCTGCCGGCCGCCGTCACCAAGCGCCTCGCCGTGGAGGCCGGCGTCACGCAGGGCTGGCACCGCTGGATCGGCACCGCGGGGGACGCGATCACGATCGATGGCTTTGGGTCGTCGGCGCCCTCCGAGGTGTTGTTCGAGAAGTACGGGTTCTCCCCGGCGGACGTGGTGCAACGCGCGGAGCGTCTCCTCGCGAACTAAAAGCAGCACCGAGGTGGAACTGTGGCATCGACCGTAGAATGTCCGGACTGTCAGACGTCGTTCGACGCGTCGATGGTCGACGAGGCGCGCCAGATCGCGACCTGCGGATCGTGCGGTCTCGTGGTGGACCTGGGGTGGTCGTCTGCGGAAGGGGCGCCGAAACGTCGCCTGCGCGATGCGGTGGATCTGCCGGTCGGCATGACGATGCGCAAGTGGTGGCTGGGCAAGGCCGGTGACGGCCCCGGCACGCTCGAGATCAAGCGTCGTTGGCTGCGGACCAAGCACTTCGGCCTGCTCGTCGTGGTCCTCGGACTCACGGCGTGGGCGGGCCACGAGTGGACCACGAGCGGCTCGTCCACCTGGCTCATCATCGCCACGATTGCGCTCGTCATGTGGAATCTCCGACTGCTGACGATGTTCGTCAATTCGACGACCATTCGTGTCGAAGGCGATCGTGTGGAGGTGCGCCACGGTCCGATGCCGACGATTCTGTTCCCCAATCAGACCGTCGTCGCCTCGGAGCTGAGTCAGCTCTTCGCGGCGAAGTTTGGTGCGGTCTACGAGGTCGGCGCCGAGCTCAAGGATGGGTCGCGGATGTCATTGGTCCGACCGCTGGTCAGCGAGGCGCAGGCACTGTACGTGGAGCAGCGACTGGAGGAGCACCTCGGCATTGTCGACTTCGAGGTCGACGGCGAGCTGGAGTCGGCGAACTTGCCGCCCGGAACGCCGGCGCGGGTGTCCACTGGGGCAGGGGCTGCGATCGCGATCCTGCCCGTCCTGCTCGGGCTCGCGGTGTTCTACTTCTTCTCCTCGTTCTCCAGCGCCACGGAGGGGTCGTTGATACTCGGGGACATCACGTTGACGCCCGACTCCTGCGCATCCGGTCAGCTCAAGGGCTTCCTGGGTGTCGAACTCACATCCGAAGCGATGCCCGGGACCGTCGTCCGCGCGATCCGCGATCCGACTCGCGGGGCGCTCATGGTGGTGGAGCGCGGCGGGCAACCACCGGTCGTGTTCGATCTTTCGCAGTGCGCCTCGCTGCAGGTGTCGGTCGAGCAGACTGGGACCAACATCAACCAGGTCTGGGCGGTGAAGGGCAGCGCGATCGCGGATTGTGCCGGTCTCAAGGGAACCGTGACGTTTGATGGCTGTCACTAGCTTGAATTCGCGCACGTCGACCGCTAATCGTTCGAGCCAATCCACGGAGTTGCCATGAAAGTCATCCTCATCGTGCTCATGACCCTGAGTGCGGCATGTTCTGCCGAGCCGGACAAGAAGCTCGTCGCGAACAACACGACGGCGAACAACGCGACGGCGAACAATACGACGGTGAACAACACGACCGTGAACAACACGACCGTGAACAACACGACGGTGAACAACACGACGGTGAACAACACGACGGTGCCTGTGTTGGACACCGCCATGCTCGACCTGCTGTTCGTGATCGATAACAGCGGCTCCATGTGTGAGGAACAGCAAGTGCTCGCGCAGAATGCGGAGTTGTTGTTCAACGGGTTGGCCGACGCCGGCGTAGATTTCCAGATCGGGATCACGACGACGGATATGAACGCGGACTACCCGTTGGAGCCGGTCGCGAAACCGGGCACTCTGCAGTCTCAGCCGCAGCCGATCCCAGGCTTCGACCGTTCGTGTCACCTCGCGAAGGATGGGACCGGCGCCACCGTCGCGGGCGACTTTGCGCCGATCCACGAAAACCGTCGAATCGCGGCGGGCTGCATGGCTACCCCCGACCCGGCGTTTGCCGCCGAGTTGTCCAACGCCGATATCGAGTGCGCGCTGTACGGGAACCCGCAGGGGTGTTCGATCGCGCGCGTCGGATGCGGTGGCGGATCCGCATGCACGCCCGAGGACCTGTTTCCCCCGGCCTCGAGCTATCGGTCGATCCCACGCGTTCTTCGCTCCAGCGACTACGCGAGCATCGCTGATCTGAAGGCTGACTTCGTCTGCGCGGCACTCGTCGGTACCCGCGGGTACGGGATCGAGAAAGGCCTCGCCGCTGCGGTGCTCGCCGTGGATCCGGCGATGACCGGCGGAGCGGTGGACGGAGCCGCGCCCAATGCGTCGGCGCCGAACCATGGGCTGCTGCGCAAAGACGCCAAGTTCGGCGTCGTGTTCGTCACGGACGAGAACGACTGCAGCCACGACGGTACGTTGAACGAGGCGAGTCCGTGTGGCGGAGATGTGTGCGAGTTCGCCAACAAGCTGGATGCCGCCGATTCGGCATTGCTCGGCACCGCAGCCCTCCAGCAGCAGCTGATGGCGAACCTCCGGGGTTCGAAGGAGCAGCCGGAGCTGACGACACGCGACGTGTTCGTCGCGTCGCTGCACGCGAACTCCCGACGATTCACCGGCGCCGCCGCGTCGGGCGACCAATGCGCTGCTCCGGAATACCCCGGCATTGCGCCGTCCTGCGCGACGGGGCTCGGCGTCGGCTACTCCGGCGATCGCTACGACCGCTTCCTCGCAGAGTTTCCCGACGCCTCGACGTTCCCGAAGCGGGTCGACGATAACCCCGTGACGGGCTGGGTGTGCACCGGCGACTTTCGGCCCGCGCTCGCGGGCCTCGCCGAGGGCCTCGTCGAGGGGCTGGACCTTCAGAAGTAGCCGCGGCACGACTATACGTCGTGCGCCTTGGAGCCGGTCGCTCCATATTGTCTAGTACTGAAGTTGCGAGCCATCGATGTAGCTGTGCAGGACACGGCGCATCGCCTTGGCGGCGTCGGGCTGCGTGTTGATGAGGTTGTCGCGCTCTTTGGGATCGCGGGCGAGGTTGAAGAGCTCCTCGGCCTTTCGGCCCGACGCCGATCCGATGATCTTGTAGGGCCAGCTGACGGCCGCGACCTGGCGGCCCCCGCGCGTCTTGATGTTCCAGACCTCGAGAAACAGCGGACGCTCCGCGGGCGGCGCCTCACCGGTCAGCAGCGAGACGAGGTTTCGCCCCTCGAACGCGTCAAATCCCTTTCGAACGTTGGCGAGGTTGAGCAGCGTCGGGGCGAGGTCGACCATGGAGGCCGGCTCGGCGATGCGCTTGACGCTGTGCCCCGGCACGCGGAGCAGTAGGGGAATGCGCACCTGGGGCTCGTAGAGGTTGGCGCCGTGGTACTTCTGGCCATGCTCGTCGAACTCTTCGCCGTGGTCGCCGAGCACCACGAGGATTGTGCGGTCCCAGCGGCCGATCGATTTCAGGTGGTCCACGATGTCGCCGATCGCCTTGTCCGCGCCCCAGATCTCGCTGTCGTACCGGTCGACCCGGGACTTTCCGAACACCGGTGCGCCGGGGAACTGTTCGTACAGATAGTGCGGTTCGAACAGATGGACCCACGTGAAGAGTCGCTCCTTGGCGCCGCGTGCGTCGAGCCATGCGTTGACCCGCTTGACCTGCTGGATCGAAGGGAACCCGCGCATCGTGCCGCCCTTGTAGCGCAGCGCCGTCGATGCATCGTACTCGCCGAACGCGCGGTCGAACCCGATGGAGTCGGTTGCGGTGAACGCGGGGAAGTCAGCCGTGAAGGACGCCGTCTTGTAGCC
>JBFIHF010000036.1:0-29876 GCA_041601915.1 Bradymonadaceae bacterium | reverse complement strand
GGTCAGGTGCCCGTAGGTGTCGTTGATCGCCTTGAAGCCATCGAGATCGAGGATCGAGAGCGCGAGTTTGCGACCGCCGCGCCGCGCCTCCGAGATTCGCGCGTTCACGCGCTGCAGGAACGGTCGACGACTGAGCAATCCGGTGAGCATGTCGATCGACGCCTGCTCGCGCAGGAGTCGGAGCCTCTGAATCCGCACCTCCAGACGCGCGAGCAGCTCTTCTCGAATCGGCGGCTTGAGCAGGTAGTCGTCGGCGCCCGCGCGGAACGCCGCGATCCGCGTCGGAGGATCCATGCGGTCGCCGACGAGCAAGATCGGCAGATCGTACCAGCGCGGCATCGCACGGACCATCCGGCAGAGGTCGAGTCCGCCGATCCCAGGCATCGTGACGTTCATGATGAGCCCATCGGGCGTCACGGCGTCGATTCGTTCGATCAGCTCCGCTGAACCATCCACGTGATGCACATCCATCTGCGCGTGATGGAGCATGTCCGTGATCGTGCGGATGAAGGTCAGATCCGTGTCGACCACGGCGACGAGCGGGCGCTTTCCACGATTCTGCGCGGTCACGAGGCGATGCACGATCTCGGCGAACTGCGCGGAGTCGATCGGCTTTTCAGCAAACACGCACGCACCAAGGTGCGCCGCCATCACGCGGTCGGGCACGGTTCCGCGATCGGCGAGAAACCCCAACGGCTTGGGCTCGGAGCCCGAGCGTTCGCGCAGCCGCGCCACAAACTCGAACGTGTCGAATTCGTTGCCGAGGTCGACGTCGACGAGCAGCCCGTCGAGCGCCGGATCGCGCATCTTGTCGATCACGGCCTCGGCGTCACCCGCGGTGACGACCTGAATGAGGTGTTCTCGCCCAAACTGCTGCAGACGTTCAAGAAAGTCTCGATCGTCGTCCACGACCAACACCGTCATCGTCGTCGACGCATCCGGCGGCTCGACCTCGGCGAAACTGCGCGCCGCGACGAACGCCCGATCGATGGCATCCTGCACGTCCGCCCATGCTGCATCGTCGCCTTCACCGCGCTCTTGAATCGGGGCCAGGCGCCGCTCGATCTCGGCCACGGCACGACTGATCCCAAAGAACCCATGACGTGAGGCCGTGGCCCGAAGCAGCGCGATCGCGCCCTGGGCGAGGTCAAAACTCGTGCCGCCACCTCGGATCCCGGACACGAGCTGCTCGACGTCGTTCAGATCGGCCTCGACGGTCTCCCGGTACACCAGGCGTGAGACCTCGGTCGTGTCGAGCCCGTCGGCCTCACGCATGAGCGATGGCTGTTCGATGGAGGGGTCGAGAATCGCCTCGAGCCGCTCGCAAAACTCGATCGGCGAGATGGGCTTCTGCAGAATGAGCGAAACGTTCAACTTCTCGGTCAGTTCCTCGACATCCAGACTTTCGGTGGAGAGCACCGAAGCCAGAAACACGACCCGTGTGCTCATGTTCTGAGCGCGAATCGAGCGCACGAACGCGGCGCCGGCCATATCCGGAAGGGTCGCGCCGACCACGACCGCGTCGACGGCGGTGTGGGAGAGGACGCGCAACGCCTCGCCACCGGAGTTGCTGAGGGTTACCGCGAATCCGCGGCCCGAAAGTGCGTGGGCGAAGACGTTTCGGGTGAACGCGTCTTCGTCGACGATGAGGATCGACTTCATGCCGAGATCATTTCAATTTCCTGATACGACGGTCAATGGGAGCGGCGATGGGCTTACGCCCGTTGAAGTAGACGAGGAACGCCTCGAGATCGATCTCGCCACCGATTCGATCGGTGCCGGTGGGCAGCAGCTCAAAGTCGTCGCCCCCCGTGGCGAGGAAGCTGTTGACGGTGACTCGATACTGCGCGGCGAGGTCGATCGGCTTTCCACGAAAGAGGATCTTCTTGGGGTCGACGTGATCGCCCTGGGGCCCCTTCTCGCTCCAGCTGTAGCTGAAGCCGGTCGAGACTTGGAGCAGGCGGACGCGGTCGGGATTGTTCCATTGCGCTTCGAGGAGGTCGTGGATCTGCTGTCCGGTGAGGGTCATCGTCACGAGACTGTTGCCGAACGGCTGGACGGCATGCGCCTCGGCGTAGGTGACGATTCCGTCGCCCTCCGCGCCGCTGGCCTTGAAGTCGAGCGCGGCTCGGATGCCGCCCGGGTTCATGAACGCAATCTGCGCTCGTCCGCGCTCCTTGCCCTTCGTCGCCTCGAGCTGGATGTCGGCGATCAGCCGCCCGAGCGGTGACTCGCCGTCTTCGTTGGGCTCGCGCCCGATGTCCTGCTTCACGGCCCCGATCTTCTTGTTTGCGAGGGGATCGGAGAACTGCGAGTACTTCGCCACGATCTGTGCGACCTCGGGATGAGCGTCGCCTTCACGGGCGATCACGAGGTTCGTGGCCTTCTTGTTCAGCACATCGCCGGTCTTGCGGTCGATCTGCAGGTCGATCTCGGTGAGCAATCGCGCGTACGATTGCGCCGACGTGACCAGGCGACCGCCCATGTCGCAGATGTAGGGCTGATGGGTGTGGCCGGTGACGAAGAGGTCGACGGCGGGATTCGTGTTTTCGACGATCGCGACGATCGGACCGGAGACGTCGGCGCAGTCGTTGACGTCGTTGATGGGCCCCGTGGGCGCGCCGCCTTCGTGGATGAGGACGACGATCGTCTCGATCCCCTGAGCCTGCAGCGTCGGCACGATCGCGTTGATCGTCTCGACTTCATCCTTGAAGCTCAACCCGCGGACGCCTGCGGGCGAGACGATGGACGGCGTGCCCTTGAGGGTCAGGCCGATGAAGCCGATCTTCACGCCCTCGAACTCTTTGACGAACGTGCCGGCGAAGAGCGTTTCGCCGGTGGCATCGACCGTGACATTCGCGGCGAGGATCGGGAACGTGGCACCGGCGAAATCGTCGCCGTCCTGACAACCGTCTGTCGGATGGCAGCCGCCCTGGATCATGCGCCGCAGCTCGTCGACACCCTCGTCGAACTCGTGGTTTCCGACCGATGTCGCGTCGAGACCCAGCGCGTTGAGCGACTCGATGGTGGGTTCGTCGTGGAACAGCGAGGAGACGAGCGGGCTCGCCCCGATCATGTCGCCGGCGGTCACGACGACGGTATTGGCGTGCGTCGCCCGAATCGCGGCGACGCGCGCGGCGAGGTAGTCCGCCCCGCCCGCCTCGACCTTCGCCCCCTGTACCATGACGGACCCCGAGGGCCCCGTGATGTAGCCGTGCAGATCGTTGAACGCGAGCACTTTGACGTGCAGCGGAGGCTTGGCGTCGTCCACCGGCGGCTCATCCGCGCGCGTCGTGGGCTGCGAACACGCGGCGAGAGCGCCCATACAAGCAAGGATCGACAGGCGTTGTTTCGTCAGCATCCGCATCTCACATTCCAAATTGGTCCCACGGCACATCCGCCGCGGCAGGTAGGGCTGATGTAGCCCCCAGCTTCTTACAAACTTCGGTCCCGACGTAACAGCCCAGCGACAGCACCCGGCGCCACTCGTCGTGGGTGAAGGCGCCGACGGCAGCTCGCAGTGCCTCCGACGTCTGCGCGCCGGTCGCACGCAGGAGGCCGCACACCAGTCCGGCGACAAACCCGTCTCCGGCGCCAGTGGTATCGACCACATCGGCGGATGGGGCGTCGACGAACAGCGTACCGCCCCGGTAGAAGACCTCGGCGCCGGCGGCGGCCTGCGTCACGATGAGGGCGCTGGCGCCCGCGGCGGCGAGCTCCGCCCACAACGGCTCGGCGCCCGAATCGCCCATCAGGGCGAGCTCTTCCTCGTTGAGCTTCACGACGTCGCCATAGTCGAGCTCACGGCGAACCACCGCCTTCATCTCATCGTGATCGCGCCAGAGGTGGGGCCGGATGTTCGGGTCGAGGACCACGAATCGACCGGTCGACCTCGCCCGATCGAGCGAAAAGAGCGTCGCCGCGCGAACACCGGGCTCGGTCAGCAAGTTGCTGCCGGCGATGAAGATCGTACAGCGGTCGATCGCGCCGAGATCGACGTCCTCGATCCGTAGCGTCATGTCCGCGGATGGCTCGCGAAAGAACAGGAAGCTGCGATCGCCGCTCGAGTCCAGGGAGATGAACGTGATGCCGGTCTTGGCCTCGCGCGTCTGCCGGATCGCGGTCACGTTGATGCCGGCGCGTCCCAGTTCGGCGATCAGGAAATGACCGAACTCGTCCTCGCCGATCTTGCCGAGCAGCGCGACATCGCAGCCCAGCCGGGCGAGCCCCATCGCGGCGTTGGCGGGCGCGCCGCCGATCGTTCGCGTGAAGCTCTCCACGTCGCGCAGCCGCACCCCGCTCTGGGCGGGCAAGAAGTCGACGAGCGCCTCGCCGTAGCTCACGATCTGGCTCATCGACGCTCCTCGAAGATCGCGTCGACGAGCGCGCGACTGCGTAGTTCAGATCCCAAGACTTGTTCGAGACTCGCGTCGAGCACGCGCCGCACCTGACCGGCGACGTCGGGATCCGCGATCGCGGCCGGCGGCCGGCCGGTCGGAACGGTGAGGTAGTTCAACACCGCCATCGTGTGCGGGGACAGCACCCCATGACGCTCGCCCGAACGCACGCAGTCGCCGCACACGATCCCGTGGCCATCGCGCCCGCAGCGCACTTTCTCCATCGTCGCGGCGCTCGCCCCGCAGCGATGGCAGGACGCGAGGTTCGGCGCCCCGCCCGCGGCGCCGAGCAGCGCGAGCTCGGCCCAGTGCATCACTGCCCGGAGCACTGGCAGGGAGTCCTCGGCCGAGGCGAGTCGCTGGTAGATTTCGTCGAGCAGATCGAAGGTGGGCGCCGCTTCATCGTGGTCGCGGAGCATCGCGCGTACGAGCTCGGTGCAGTAGGACGCGATGGTGATCTTGTCGTAGCTGAGATCGATGCCGGGGTAGTCGCGCTGGACGTCGGCTTCGTTGAGCTCCGCGAGATCGCGTTGCGCCTTGAAGGTGACGGTCGCTCGGAACGCGCGCAGCGGCATGAGCCCGCCTACGAACCGCTTGCGACTCTTGCGCGCCGACCTCGCGATGGCCGAGAACTTGCCGAGATCGCGCCCCAACAGCGTGACGATGAGGTGACTATCGCCATAGTCGACAGTGCGAAGCACGAACGCATCGGTTTGCACGCAACGATTCACTTGGGGGCGTGCTCGTCGATGAGGCGGCCCACGCCAGGCAGCGCGTCTTCGACGTGCTTTTTGGCCTGCGGCCGCAGTTTTTCGTAGGTCTTGATGATCACGCGATTCTCCGCGCGTTTGATCTTGGTGTCCGTCACTCCGAGCAGCGCATCGGCGGCCTCGCTGGTGCGAGGTTGCAGAAAGCCCGCGAAGCTGCCGACCTCTTCGTCGACGACATACTCCTGATAGATCGGATCGAGCGCGGCCGTGAAATCATCGAGCAGGTGGTCGACGGCGTCTTCGATCATCCGACCGCCGCGCAGCTTCTTGACGACCTTGTAGCCGCCTTTGAGCGCGAGGCCGGTGATTCCGCCCTTGCTGCTCACCTCCTGGTCGATCAATCGAACGCTGTCGCGGATGATCACGTCTCGGTTTGCCTCTGCCAGTCGCTCGTTCAGATCGGCCATGATCCTCTCCTAGAAATCCGTCTCAGTGCCCCGGACGATAGCCCATCGGGGCGCCGCTCGCCAGAGTGCCGCGCGGCGACGGCGTGGGGGGCGCAGGTCGACTATTTGAGCCGAATCACCCACGACGCGATGGCGTAAGCCTCCCAGAGATCGGCATCGATGTCGCGGTAGTCGAGTGTCTCATAGACGTGCCCCCCGTCGACGCGCGCCGCCACGACGGTGAGGAACAGCTGTCCGGCGACGATCGGGTTGGGACGCTCGAGGAGCGGGATGCCAGAGAAGTCGGGGAAGTCCGGGAGCTTCACGTCCGTCTCATCGCCGGGCAGGAAGAACGTCCAGACCGGGATCCCCATCTCGTTGCGCAGGACCATGAACGTGAAGTCCGGCAGGTACGGCCCGGCGGACTGCAGTCGAATCATGTTGTCCGCTCCGATGACACCGCCCGGTAGCGGCGACATCAGCTCGGGGACGTCGAGCAATACGGGCATCGTGATCGGCGGGGACACGTCGGTGATGTTCGGTTGGGTGGACTGGCTCAAGGGCGCACTGAACCCCGTGAAGGCGCCACCGACGGCCGTGAACGTGAGATCGGCGAGCTCGCCGACCGCCTCGGGCTGGCCCGTCACGCGGACCAGCGACTCGAACCCGCGCCCGAACGCCGGACTGGCGAAGAACCCTTCGAACCCAAAGTTCCAGTAGACCTCGACGAGATTGTTATTGGGCCCTTGCGGCGCAAACGGCGCGTTGACGAGCTTGTAGATGTGGGTCTGATCGAGCGGAATGTCGCAGAACAGGTCGATCTCGAGCTGATCCTGGTTGGCGACGAACACGAAGCGCTCGATCGCCATGAGCTGCGGGGTAAACGTGCCGGTCGTCTGATTGTACGTCCCGCACAGCCCCACGACGGCCATGTCTCCGACGCGCGTCGTGATGCGGTAGTTGCCCTGTCCGACGACAATCGCGTTGGGCCCCGCGGGCGGATTACTACCGAACATCGACTTGGTCGTCGTCCCGACAACCGCCATGTCGTAGGTGTTCGAATCGTTGGGATCGGCGAGCTTGCCCGTCGCGCGGATCTTGCCGCTGATCGTGCCGAACGGCGGCGGGTCGATGTTGCCGCTGCCGCTGGACGGGTCGAGCCGATTGAGGAACAGCGTAATGTTCTCGGCATCGACGGTCTGAATGGTCGCCGACGAGTAGCCCGCCGCCGTCGCCGATGTCGTCTGCGCACCGACCACGTCGGGCCCGCTGAGCGTGACCTGCCCAAAGGCGTTGGTCCAGCCCTGATAGGGGGTATCGGCCCGCGTCGACAGCATCACAAAGGCGCTCTCGACGGGGCCGCCGCCATCGGCGAAGACCGTCACGTTGACCGCGCCGGCGACGGGGCCGCCGCTGGCACCGCCAAAGCGTGACGCCGGATCGAAGTACAGATAGGAATGAGGGCCGACGGCGGATTGGGTGTCGGCCTGAACCGACAGAGTGACCTCGCCTTCGGCGTGAGGCGGCGTGTAGAAGCGCAGGTTGTGTCGGTCGATGCGCTGGATCCGGTCGCCCGGCGTCGCATCGAGCAAGACGCCGAGCTCGCCGAAGAACCCGCGGCCGCGCACCTCGACATACGTTCCGCCCGCCATCGCGCCGCGCGCGGGCGTGAAGCCCCAGATCTCCAGCGAACCGACGTAGCGGAATCCCCCGGGAAGCACCGCGACGAGGCCATCCCGGGATACGACGATGTCCGCCGTGCCGGCGGCATGCGACGGCGTGACGACGATGATCTCGGTGTCGGAAACGACGGTGTACTCCGCCGGAACGCCACCCACGAGCACGCCGTCGACGCCGGTAAACCCGACGCCGCGGATCGTTACCGTGGTGCCGCCGGTGTCGGGCCCGGAGTTCGGCGAGGCGGTGGAGACGGTGAGCGTCTGCAGATACTCATAGGCGCCCGCGGCGCGGCCAAGCTCGGTGGCGCCGCTGAAGAGCGAGACGTCGACGACCCCCAACGCACCCGGCGGAACGACGACGTCGGCCCACGAGGGCGCCGACTGAGACACCGTCGCGGGGGTGGACCCGAACCGAATCTGGGTTCCGGGCGTGTTGAGCCCGAAGCCCACGACGCGCGCGGTGTTCCCACCCGCCGTAGGTCCGAACCGCGGGGTGACGCCGGCCACGAACGGCGTCGCGTCGGCACGGAAGTAGAAGCCGTTCTGCAGGACCGCGGAGTCGATGCCGTTCTGCACGAACACGTCCACGACACCGGCGGCGTGTGCGGGGGTGGTCACGGTGATCGTGCCCGCCTGGGCGTTGACGGCGCCGACCGCAGCGCTGGTCGCCCCAAATTTGACGGTGCTGTCGGACGTGAACCCGAGACCGCGTACCACGACGGTCTCACCGCCGGCGATGAGCCCGCTTGCCGGCTCGACGGCATCGACCCGCAACGGATCGTAGTATTGTACGGCGTCGTCGACCTCGACGGAATCGGCGGGTGTCGTGACCCGGAGGTCCGCGAAGCCGCGCACGCGCGGCGGCGTGAGGACGCGCAGCAGCGTGCTGTCGACGAAGGTGACGCGCAACGCGGGTTCGCCCGAGAAGCTGACGCCCGTCTGCGGTGCGAAGCCCGTGCCATGCACGGTGGCTTCGACCCCGCCCGTCGTGGGGACGCGGTTCGGCACGATCGCGCTGACGGCGAGGTCTTCGACATAGGTGTAGCCGCCGACGAGCACGCGAATCTCGCCGTCGGGGGAGACGACCTTTACGGCGACCGGGCCAGGGCCAGCGCCAGGTGGAATGCGCCCCACCAACGCCCCGGACGACAAGTCCGTCGCCATCTCTTTGCTGCCGATGAGGACCGTCGATTCTTCTTTGAGGCCCGAGCCCTGGATTCGGACCTGGGTGCCACCTTCGACGGGACCAAAACTGGGCACGACGGCGGTGAGCAGAAACGGCGCGTCGACCATGTCCGGAGTCGCAAAGTCGAACACGAAGTCGGTGTCGCGGATCGTCGGGCCGCTATCGTCGATTGGGCCGGCATCGCGATCGCCCATATCCGGGCGCGGAGCCGGGACGTCCGCGAGCATGTCGCCAACCCCGACGTCCGTCAGAGGATCGAGCGGCCCCTCGCATCCGCCGCAGGCGGCGAGCCAACAGGTGACGAACACGACAACAGCACGCGCGAGCCGACTTCGGAGTTGTCCTGCGCTGCGTTGAGCTTGCGTCAATGCATGTCCTGAGTTGTGGTCGCGGCTCGCCACTATAGACAGCACGCCGAACCCGTTCAATGCATCGACGCGACTAGTCGCGATACTGCTTCCGCAGCTCCGCGAGGTAGGGGTCATCGGCATCGGGCTCTTTGGGGGGCGCATCGCTGGACGTCGAATCGGGGGTCGTGGCGCGGCGTCGTGAAATGATCACCACCGCCAAGAGTGCAAGACCCAGTCCAGCACCGAGCACGCCGAGCAGGCCCAGGTTGTCGATCCAGGGCGGCTCCACGATCCGGAACTCCTCGCCGTGCTCTTCGATCACGGCGTCCTTGATCTGTTGTTCGTCCATTCCCGCCGCGGCCATGTCCTGAATCTTCATGCGCACTTCGCCGGCGGCCGGCGAGGGGCACATCGCGAGCGTCTTTCCGGGGCAGAACGGGCTCAGAATGTTGTGCGCGACTTCGTTCGCGAGGCGCGCCGCGTGCGGATCGATCGGCTCATCCGCCGCCGCCTGCGTTGCTGCCACGGAAAGCAGCAGCGCCAGAACGAGGCCGAGCGAGGTGTTTTTCACGAGGCCTCCGCGGTACGACCCAGCCAGGCGTTGAGCAGCGCGAGTGACGCGTCGTCGGCATCCTCACGCTGCCGCAGGATCCATTTGCTCGGCGATGGCGCGTCCGGCGTGATCGTCAACGAGATGAGCTCTCCGCGCCGAAACACGTGAAACTCAGCGGGCGAACCCGGGGTCGCCTCGAGCAACACGGACTTCAAGTCGCCGGCCCGGAAGCGGTCGATGGCGACGATGTCGTCCCCTGGCTGCAGGCCTGCGCGCTCGGCCGGTGAGCCCGACCAGACCGTCTTGACGGTGCCGCTGGCGTGGTCGAACCCGAACGTCGGCGGGGTCCCGGCTTCCACTTCGGCGAGCGCCTCGAGGCCGATGTTCTCGAACCAATCGTTCCAGTCGGGGTCGTCGGTCCCACGGATGAAGATGTCGAAGAACTCCGAGACGTCGAGGCCCACCGCCTCCTCCACAATCGCCTCGAACCCGCCCTCGGGGTAGCCGATCTCCTTGGAGTACTGCGTCCACAGGTGGCGCATGACGTCGTCCAGCGACTTTTCGCCCCCGGAGTCGACGCGGATCGCGACGTCGAGCACCAGCGAGGCGAGGCAGCCCTTGAGGTAGTAGGAGACGTTCGCGTTTCGGTTGTGCGGGTGCGGGCGGTACAGCTTGATCCAGGTGTCGAAACTCGCGTCGCGTAACGAGCACACGAGCCGGCCGGGCACCTCGTGCAGCGCCTTGAGTTGCTTGGCGAAGATCTCGAGAAACTTGTCCGGTTCAATGACCTGCGCCCGCAACATCGAGACGTAGGTGTAGTAGGACGTGATGCCCTCCACCGTCCACAGATCCCGGGTGTAGTTCTCGGCCTGATAGTCGAACGGACCGAGGCGCTCGGGGTGGATGCGCTTGACGTTCCAGGCATGGAAGTGTTCGTGGCTCACCAGTCCCAGCGCGTCGATGTACTTGTCGTCCACCGCACCGTCGGCGAGACCGCGATCCACGAACGAATGCCGGGGCACCATCAGCGCGGTCGAGTTGCGATGTTCGAGTCCGCCGTAGTCGTCGTCGGTCAGCAGCGTCAGAAACGAGAAGCTCTCGTAGGGCACCGTGCCACCAAAGATCCTCGCGCTGGCCTCCACGACCCGCTTCGTGTCGAGGGCGAGGCGCTCGGAGGGGTAGTTTCCGCGCCCCCACATCACAAAGCGATGAGGGATGTTCGCGGCCTCGAACTCGATGACATCGAGGTTGGAGCCGGCCAGGATCGGACAGTCGAACAGCTGATCGAAGTCGTGGGCGACGCGGTACGTCGCGGAGACCTCGGGTTGTTCGAGGCCCGAATGCACGGCCCAATCGGCGGGAAGTTCGAGCGAGAGCTCGATCTCGTCGCCGAGGCGCCCCTGCGGATACAGGAACAACGACGGCCCGTGCAGGAAGGCGTGATCCGCCTCGACGTGGCTGTAGCGCACGTTGAGGGTGTGGGCGTACACCTCGTAGGTCACGACGAGTTCGCGGGCACTGCCGGCCTCGACTCGCCACCGTGACTTGTCGACCTTCTGCACGTCCTTTCGCGCACCGTCACCGTCCACGGCGCGAATGACGCGCGCGAACTGCGCGTACTCGCGCACCAGGTATGACCCGGGCGTCCACACGGGCAGACACAGGTCGATCGAGGTTTCATCCTCGACCCCTCGCACGGTCATCTCGATCTTGACGAGGTGCGTGTTGGGTTCGTCGATTGTGACCTTGAAGCGAATCGGCTTCATGCTTCTCCGTGAGCGCTAGACGCGTCGTTGATCGAGGAACTCTTTATCGGGTTGGTGATCCACATAGTCGAGCAATGCCTGCAGGTACATGGACAGGTGCGGGCACCGAATGTCGGTCTCGGCGAGCGCCTGCTGACAGCGCTGCGAATCGTAGCGGACCGCGTGCGTGAAGTAGCGCACGACCTCGCGCGGGACTCCGATCGTTTCATCGAGCTTGCCCGTCTCGAGAAACAGGCGCACGAGCTGCGGCGAGAGGCGACCTCGCGAGGGCGCTTTGCCCATCAACTCCAGCGCCAGGGCGACGATGTCGCGTGCCCGCATCGGGTTCGGATCGGCGACGTGGAACGTCTCCCCGGTGCTGTCCGGGGCGAGGCCCAGCTCGGCGATCGCCGACGCCGCGAAGTCCACCGGGATGATGTTCACGAGCGACTCCCCGTCCCCGATGACGGGGAAGCCCATCCAGTCCGGCAGCTTGCGGAGCATCTTGAGTAGATAGTACGGACCGTCGTACTTGTCGGTTTCGCCGGTGCGTGAATGGCCGACCACAATCGCGGGGCGAAACACCGCGGTGGGGATGTCGGCCATCCGGCGCTGCACCTCGACTTCGGCCCAGAACTTCGTGGACTCGTAGTGATTGTGATGGGACTGGCCCTCGTCGAGCTCGTCCTCGAACACCGTGCCGTTGCGCTCCCCGGACACAAAACAGGTCGACACGTAGTTGAAGCGCACGAGGTGTTTGCACTCACCGCAGAAGTCGAGCACGTGATTCGTGCCCCCGACGTTGACGCGGTACGCCAGTTCCTCGGGCACGCTGAGATCGTAGATCGCGGCGAGGTGCCAGACGACGCCGATCGACTTGGCGAGCGCTTTGTACGCCTTGTCGTCCAATCCGAGGCGTTCGTCGGTGATGTCACCGATCACAAATTCGAACCGTCCGGTGAACTCCGGCACACGCTTCGCGATCTCGTCGGCACGTGCCCGTGCGACCTCAGCGAACCGCTTCTGAACCAAAAAGTGAAAGATGCCCGCGGGTTGTCGCCGGAGCAGTTCCTCCACCAAGAAAGACGCCAGAAAACCCGGGAAACCCGTGAGGAGGGCTTCGGAGTCAGCGATCGTGCGCTCTGCTTTGCGTCGTGGGGCCATGCGCCGAAGTTATGCCACGGGCCAAACGTGGGGCACAAGCGCACCTTGCGCCTGAAGTGAACAGATCAGCCCATCGTGGGGCTGACGTAGGCCTCGGTGCGGATGCGAGCCCGCTCGATGCCACGCGCCTGCAGCCGTTCCTTGACGTCTTCGACCATCATCGGGTTGCCGCACAGGTAAAACACCGCCTCGGCAGTCCGATCTTCGATCTGGTCGAGCGCGACCTGGACGCGACCGGCCACGCCCCCGGCGGCGGTCCACGCCGCGGGGTCTTTCGCCTCGTCGGCGCAGCGCCAGTACGTGAAGTGTTCGAACTGTTCGTCGAGCGCCGACCACTCACTGCCGTACAGGAACTGTTCCTCATCGCGCGCGCCGAATACGAGGTCGACGTGCCGACCCGCTTGGAGCACCGCGGTGAGTTGGGGGATCATGCTGCGATACGGCGCGATGCCCGTACCGGTCCCCACGAGGACGAGGCTCTGCGTGTCGTCATCGCGGACGACGAAGCGTCCGTGGGGCCCACTCGCCGTGAACGTCGAGCCGACGACCCAATCGGCGACAATCGCGGAGCCCAGCCCTCCATCGACCAACGCGATGCTGAGCTCCAGCGTTTCCGCGACCTCGCCGGGCACGAGGGGCCCCGCGACGGAGTAGGAGCGGTTCTGGCGCTTGCCCTTGTGCTCGAACCACATCATCAGGAACTGACCGGCACGGAACGCAAACGCCTCGCCGTCGACGCGCCGAATGTCCACGCGACGCGCATGCGAACTCAGCATCTCGATGTGCGTGACTTCAACTTCGTAGTAACGGCCCATCAACTCCTCGATTGCTCGCAGCACTCTTGTCGGCGAGCGCGATGCGTCATATAGCGTGTGGCCTACAAGTGGAGCCGATGATCGAGTGTCGGCGTCGTTGTTGTCAACGGGATGTGCATGGCCACCGTGATCTTCGCTGCAGAGGACAAATCAATCGAAGTGCCCGATGGGTCGCGCCTGCAGGACGCGATCGACCAGGCCGAAGCGGACATCCCGTTCGGATGCCGGGAAGGCGATTGCGCGACGTGCATCATCGAAGTGCTCGACGGGATGCAGAACCTGGGCAAGCCCAACGAAAACGAGGTCGTTACGCTGATGGACGACGAGTTGGAGCGTGGGATTCGGCTCGCGTGTCAGTGCAGGATCAGCCAGGGCTCGGTCTCGATCCGACCCGCTGACGACACCTTCTGAGCTGCCATGCCCTTCGATGACGGTGTAGCAGGACTGCTGGCGATCCCCGAGCTCGGCCCGCTGGGCGCCGCCGGGGGGATTCGAATCCCCGAGCTGCGCAACGTGGTGTTCACGGATCGTGTGGCCGACGTCGTCGACCACCCCGCGTTTCAACGCCTGCGGCGTGTCCGCCAACTCGGCCCCACCCACCTCGTGTACCCCGGCGCCACGCACACGCGCTTCGAGCACAGCCTCGGCGTGTATAGTTGCGTGCGCCTGTACGTGCTGAATCTGCTTCGCAACCCGTCGTTCGCGGCGTCGGCGACCGAAGAGGACGTGTTGACGGTGCTGCTGGCGGGTCTGCTGCACGACGTCGGGCACTACTCGTTCGCACACAACCTCGAGGCGCTGCATCACAAGGGGCGGGACACCCCGACGCACGAGGATGTCGGAGCGCGGATCGTGCGCGGCGAGATCGCCTCGCTGCGCGGCGCCGAGCCGATGGCGGACCTGCTGCGGCGGCGCTTTGGCGTGGACCCCGAGCGCGTGCTGTCCCTGTGCACCGGCAAGTTCACGGGGGAACCCAGCGCGATGGACCGCGTGCTGCGCTCGATCGTTTCGAGCACTCTCGACGCGGACAAGATGGACTACCTGGAGCGCGACTCCATCCACCTCGGGGTGCCGTACGGGCGCAACTACGACCGCGACCGGCTTCTGGCGTCGCTGACGTTGAACGCCGACGAGACGAGCATCGCGATCTTTGCCAAAGGCAAGGTGTCGGCCGAGATCTTCGTGTTTGGCCGCTACACGATGTTCAGCGAGGCGTACTGGCACCACACGGTGCGGTCCGCAGCGGCGATGGTCGAAGTGGCCCTGGCGGCGTTCGACAGCCGGACCGACTACGCGCCTGACGATTTCCTCGCCGTGCTGCTGGAGCACGACGACGATAGTTTCCTGCGCTGGTTGATCGATCAGTCGCCCGAGGCGAGCGCCACGCGATATCTGATCCAGAACGTCACCGGGAACCGGCGCCGCCTGTACAAGCGAGTCGCCACATTCAGCCGCATCTACGTCGAAGACGAGAAGCAACTCGCGTACGAGAGGATCTATCAGATGGGGGCCCACGAGGTGTTCGAACTCGGGGACCGGCTGCGGGCGAGGTTGTCGTACCTCGTCGGGCGTCCGCTGCATCCGGCGGACCTCATTATCGACACGCCGCCGCGGGACAAGGACAAGCTCGAGACGATCGACGTCGTGTATCCCAACGCGCGCGGCCAACGCCATTACGGGCTGCACGAGTTGTCGCGGGTCGTCAGCGGGATTCAGGACGACTTCGTACAGGTCGTGAAGAAGATCCGCCTGTTCGCGGAGCCGACGCTGGCGGCGGAGCTGCACGGTGTGGAGAGCCTGGACACGTTGTTGCTGGAAGAAATCCTGAGAACCGGAAAATCGCGATGAGACAAGTCGGCTGGCTGTGGTTCTGCGTGTTGGCCGCTTGCGGCACCACGCCAAGCGCAAAACCTGACGGGCTCCCGGTCGAGACCGAAGCCGTCGAAGAGGGGGACGTGCAGCCCGAGGCCTTCGAGATCGTCACCGAGACGGTCGAGATCACGTCCGGTGAGCTGACGCTCGCCGCGACTCTGGTTCGGCCGCGGGCGAGCGGACCGCGGCCCGGCGCGGTCATCGTGGGGGACTGGGGCATCCGGGGACGCGACGGCGTGATCGCCGAGATGTTCGGCGTGCGCCTGCCGACCGAGGTCGCGATCTACCGCAGCCTCGCGGAAGGCCTCGCCGCGCGCGGCGTCGCGGTGCTGATCTACGACAAGCGCAACTGCGTCAAGGACAGCGAACCGTGGTGCAGCTATCCCGCGGAGTACGCCACGAAGAACCCCGCGGTCGCGACGGCGTTCGTCGAAGATGCGCTGGCGATGGCGGCGTGGCTCGCCGGCCGAGCCGAGGTCGGCAGCGTGTCCCTGATCGGGCACGGGCACGGCGCCGAAGTCGCACTCGTCGCGGCACAGAACGCCAAGATCGCCGGGGTCGTGCTGCTGCAGCCGTCGGCGAACTCCCTGAGCGAGCGAGCGCGATTTCAGCTCGAAGAGTCGGTCCGCCTCATCGAGGCCCGCATCGCCGAGGTCGGTGATTCGCCGGAGGCCGACATGCTCACGACACGCAAGACCGAGCTGACCGCGGCCCTCGCGAGCCCCAACGTGCTGGGGCTCGACTCGACGGCCACCGCGGACCTCGATGTGATGCACGTGCAGTTTCTCAAGGCCGCGCAACTCGCCACGCCGCCACGGCTCGCGGTGCTCGGCGACGTCGACCCGGGCGAGCCGGCGTCGAACGCCGACCGCCTGCTGGATCTGTTCGCCGAGCAGCTCGTGGTTCTGCCGCATCTGTCGCGGGCGATGGTTTCGGTGGCCGACGACGGCGACCCCACCGTGCTGTCGCCGGACGTGCTGATCCACGTTTCCGCCTTTCTCAATGCGGACTTGGCGAAGTAGATCCAACGCAGGTTGGGCCCGTTCAATTGTTGTACGACCGCAAGCCTGCTGATATGGTGACCGGGCGCAAAACGTTCCTCCACGGGCCATCCGCATGGCTGCATGCCCCAACTGCCACGAGACGAATCCGGAGATCGGCGGGGCGTGCCCCCGCTGCGAAGGGTTCCACTACGTCCCGGAGGAGTCGATCGAGGACGCCGCGACCGATCCGATGATCGGGCGCATGACGGCGAACAAGTACATCGTGTTGGGGCTGATCAGCGAAGGCGGAATGGGCGCGGTGTATCGTGCGCTGCAATTGCCCGTCGAGCGTGAGGTCGCGTTCAAGGTCCTGCGCACCGAGCTCAAGGACAGCGACAACGGCCGCGATCGCTTCATTCGGGAAGCCCGCGCCGTGTCCCGCCTCAATCACGCCAACATCATCACCCTGTACGACTTCGGCTTCGACTCCGGAAAACACCCGTACATGGTGATGGAGTACGCCCCGGGCAAGAGCCTCGCGAAGTGGCTGAAGACCGAGCAGGTCACGACGGAGCGCATCTTGCGCGTCACGGCGCAGATCCTGTCCGCGCTGACAGAGGCGCACTCGCACGGGATCGTGCACCGCGACTTGAAGCCCGAAAACATGATCATCTCGCCCAAGGGCACCGATCCGGACCGGGTGAAACTGCTCGACTTCGGGATCGCGCGAATGATCAACGAAGGCTCGACACGCGGGATCACGCGGGAAGGCGAAGTGTTCGGGACGCCGCACTACATGGCGCCTGAGCAAGCGCAGGGCCGCAAGGACATTGGTCCGCCGGCCGACGTGTACGCCGTTGGCATCATGCTGTGGGAGATGCTGTGCGGGGAGTGCCCGTTTGATGCGCCGACCCCGCTCGCGGTGCTGTTCATGCACATCAACGACCCGATTCCGCCGCTCGTCGCGCGTCCGGGGGTCGATATCCTGGCGGGGCTCGAACACGTGGTGCAGCGGGCTACGGCGAAGGATCCGATGAACCGGTACCAGTCGGCATCGGAGATGATGAGCGACATCGGCCAGATCTTCGCGGGGTCCGCGGTCCACCACAATATCCTGTTCAGCGGCGTGAGCGCCGAGTTCGTGATGGGCGACACGGTGTTGCCCGGCACCGTCCCGCCCGGGATCGGCTCAGGTGTGCACTCCAACACGCCGGTTCCGACGCGGAACCCGTACTTCACGCCGACGAACTCCAACATGGGTGCCGCCGTTGGCATCAACGACCCCGATCCGAGCTACAACACGACCGCTCCGAATGTCGTGGCGCCGCTGCTCGATCCCGGGCCCGCCTACGACGAGGAGCCCCCGCCCCCGTCGAACGCGAAGCTCGGCGCCATTGCGGCCGTGCTGTTCTTCGCGGCGTTTGCGATCGTGGGCGCGATCGTCGTGAGTCAGATGGGCAATGATGCGGGCGCCGAAGACGCGGTCGTCCAAGCGCCAGTGGGCGACGCGCCCGTGGCGGACGGACCAGCGGCCGAAATCGCGACCAAAGAAGACCCCTTCGACATCGTCATGGAGCCGATCGTGGCGGAGAAGGTGGACGTCGTGGTCAACGACGAGCCGATCGTGCCCGACGAGCCGGTGGAGTTGGTGAAGGTCGAAGTTAAACCGAAGCCCAAGGAAGAGCCCGCGGCGATTGCGAAGCCGAAGCCGAAGGCCGAACCAAAGCCGAAGCCGAAGGAAGAGCCCAAGCCGAAACCGAAGGAAGAGCCGAAGCCCAAAGCGGAACCCGAAGCGGGGCCCGAGAAGTTCAAGCGGGCGCCGGTCAAGTTCAAGCCCGCGGGCAACTAGTCTGCTGCTCCGCTGGTCCGCTGGTCTTCGCTCCAATTCAAACTGGACCCTTCCGCAGGCTGGCACACCACCACGCGCAGCGCCGAGCAACCCGCATACCTGGTGTTTCGGCGGGTACCTCAACGCTTCGCGTGATGGTCGGTTGGTGTGCGCGAGCGTCCAGTTTGAATTGGAGCGGGGACCAGCAGACCAGCAGACCAGCAGACCAGCGGAATGGAGGGCCGGTGGGCTTTGAGGGAGTACTTCGCGTGGCCTACACCGCGCCGGGCGAACTTGACGCCGCGCGACATCCGTAGGAAAACAAGCGAACCCGCTTCATCCCTCGCTTCTATCTGCGGACACGCATCGATGACGATCCATACCCTGCTCGGCAGATTACTGGCGTTCGCGCTCGCGATCATGCTCACAGTTCCCGCCACGGTGTGGGCGGACGCGGCCACGGCCACGGAGTATTACAATCAGGCGACGGTCGCCTATCAGCAGGGCGACTATCAAAAGGCCGCCGATCTGTTGGACAAGGCCTTCGGCGCGGACACGGACCTCGTGTACAAGTACAACCGGATCCTCGCGTTGCAGGCCCTCGGCGACCACGAGAAGGCGCTGTCCGAGCTCAACACGATGTACGGGCCGATGAAGGCCGATGACCAGAATCGGTTCGAGGACATCGACGACATCAAGGGACAACTGGAGTCGTCAATCCAGGCGAAGCAGAACGCGGCCGTCGTCGAAGAACCCGATGTCGTGATCGAGGAACCGGCTCCAGCCGCGAAGAAGGGGCCGAACATCCCCGCGTTTGCCCTGATGGGCGCCGGAGCCCTGTTGCTGGGTACGGGCGGATTGTTGTCCACCGGGGTCTTCGTGCCCGGCGAGATCCGAGATTGCCTCGATGGCAATTGCACCGACGTGCAAGCATTTGAGGATCCACCGATGACGCGCGACGAGGCGATTGACCACTCCGAAAGCGTCCAGACGACGCACCGCATCGCAGCGGTCTCGTTTCTGGCCGGTGGCGCCATCGTGGGGGCGGTCGGCGTGGTGCTGCTCGTGCTGGACAGCGGAGACGAGCCCCGCGAGAGCGTCGGCCTGGACTCACTGCAGCTGAGCCCGGTCTTCTCCCACGACGGCGTGGGTGCCGCTGCGCACTTCCGCTTCTAGCTGATGGCGGCCGACCCACTGGAGTCGCTGCTGCGGCAGATCGTCGAAGCGACCGCCCTCCCAGCTCCCGAACCTTTCATCCGTAGCGGTGACCCGCTCGATCGGCTGCTCGGGCAACTGCGCCCGGGCGCGGCGAACGACGACCGCCCACCGGCGCCAGCGCCGGCACCGGCCACAGGCGGCGGAATCGAGTCCGTGCTCGGCCGCGAGCTGCTGCAGATGGCCGCGTCGACCCCGCTGCCTGCGGCGGCGCGGGAAGAGGCGATCCGGCGACTCGGCGTCGCTGTCGAGAACCCGAGCGCCGAGAACGTGCGCGCGGTCTTGCGGGTGCTCGTGACCGGGCGCGCAGACGCATAGATTGCTGGTATCGCACTGCAGCCACCACTATAGTTCCGCAACTCATCGCCTCTGGAACCACCATGACCCGCCATGTGTTCGCCGTCCTGATCGCCGTATCGAGCCTCGTTGCGTGTGGCGTCGACCCGCCGCCCAACGACGTGGCGAACAACATGACGCCCAACAACATCAATGGCGAGTGCGAGCCCGGCGAGCGAAGCTGCCAGGACTCCAAGACGTTGGCGACCTGTGCGCGGTCCACGGGTGGCACGCCGCGTCTGGTGACGACGACCTGCCTCGACGACGAGGAGTGTCGCCAGGGTGACTGTGTCGAACTGCCGCGGACATGCAGCGACCTGTGCACGCCACCGGAGACGCGGTGCACGACGACCGGCGAGGTCGAGACGTGTGCCGATCACAGCGGGGATGGCTGCAGCGAATTCGGCGGTGCCCGCGGATGTGATGCCGGGCAGGTCTGCGACCCTGCGGACGGACTGTGCAAGATGTCGACTTGCACGGACTCGTGCGTCGAAGGCGAAACCGCCTGCGAAGACGTGCTGCTGACGACCTGCGTACGTGGGAGCAACGGCTGTCTGAGCCTCGGCCAGGGCAAGGAATGCGCGGCCGGCGAGGCCTGCTCCGCGGGCGTCTGCATGGGCGGCGCGACCTGCGAGGACGAATGCACGATGGGCGAGCTCGCGTGCTCCGGCGACGGCAAGCTGCGCGAATGCCGCGCCGATGTCGACGCGGACACCTGCACCGAGCTCACGGACGGCACGGCCTGCCCGGGCGGCCAGACGTGCCGGATGGGCGGCTGCGTGCCGATCAACATGTGCCAGGACCAATGCATCGCCGGCGAGCAGGTCTGCCTCGGCAACGCGATCGCGACGTGTGCGACCCAGGCCGACGGGTGCCTCGCCTTCCCCGCCGCACCCACCGCATGCCCGATGGGTCAGTCCTGCCAGAACATGGGCGGCAGCGCGATGTGTGCCCAGGTCCAGGTGACCGGCAAGGTCGTGATCAACGAAGTGTTCTACGACGCCGTCGGTGTCGACCGGCGCGCCAACGGCACATCACCGACCTTTGTGGAGCTGTACGGTCCGTCGGGCTTCTCGATTGCGAACTTCACCATCGAGCTCGTCAACGGCAACGGCGGCGCGGTCTACGGTAGTTTCTCGCTGCCGACCGGCGCGCAGCTCGACGGCAACGGCTACGCGGTCATCGCCACCAACGACGCGGACAACTTCCTGAGCCTCGCCCTGCCCTTCTTCACCAACGTCTACTTCATCCTGCCCAGCGGTTCGGGCGACCAGGACATCATCCAGAACGGACCCGACAACGTGCGGCTGCTGGACGGCGCCGGCGCGACGGCTGACGCGTTGGGCTACGGGACGTTCGCGGGGTCGATGACGTTCGCAGGCGAAGGCACGTCGGCACCGGACGTCACGTCGGGCCACTCGGTGGGTCGGAAGACAGATGGCGTCGATACCGATGACAACTCCGCGGACTTCGTGAGCTTGATCCCAACGCCGGGCTACGAGAACTCGGACCTCATCATCAACGAGATCTACTTTGACCAGCCTGGCGTCGATACCGGCACCGAGACGTTCGTCGAGCTCGTGAATCCGGCGATCCTCGGCTGGGAGGACCTGCCGCTGGGCGGGTACGTCTTACACGCGATCAACGGGTTCGACGGCAGCGACTACGTGATGTCTGGCGCGCTTCCGGGGATCGAGATGAGCGGATTCAACCTCAACGACGGCGCCAACGAAGGCTACGTCGTGATCTGCAACATCGACACGGCGAGCAACGCGCTGTTCGACGTCTGCACAGTCCCCTACGAGGGCGTCGACTTTCAGAACGGACCGGACAACTTCGTCCTGCGGTACAACGGCCGCGTCATCGACGCCGTGGGCTACGGCACGTTCACCGCCAGCGAGACGTTCGTCGGCGAGGGCACCGCCAAAGCGTTCTCGAGCAGCAACGCCGGCAAGTCGCTGGCGCGCTGGAAGTGGTCCGACATCAGCCGCGATCTGGACACCGATAACAACGCGATGGACTTCTTCGTGGTGGATCCGACGCCGGGCGGCGAGAATCCCCTCCCGTAGCTTGTTTCGGTCGCGGAATGTTGCTGTCCCCCCACTCCTTTGTTGGCGGCTATGCCAGACTTTGTACCCAGCCCAGATCGCGTCGAGTTCACCTGCAAGCGCTGCGGCGAACCGTGGACCGTTGGCTTTCAGCCGCGCGACATCAACGACCTGCTGTGTCGCGACTGCTTTGATGAGACGGGAGGTCGGACCTACGACCTGTCGAATCTGTCCAAAGCCCCGCGGCGCAAGCACGGGACGCGCGTCGCGTTTCGCATCACGTGTAGCGAGTGCGAGAAGGAAGACGAGCTCGACTACGTGCCGAAGGGCGTCCCCGTCGACGAGCTGCTGTGTAAAGACTGCATGCTCAAGAAGGGCGGCGCGGCGTCGCGCTGGGCGCTGGTGGAGCAAGAGAAGGACCGCGAACAGAACAAGCGCATCCGCTACGACGTCAGCTGCACGACCTGCGGTGCGATCGAGGCGCTGCCGTTCAAGCCTCAGCCGGACCGCGAGTACTGGTGCTACAACTGCTATCTCGGGCGCGAACGGGCCGAAGAGTTCGGCCCCCCGGCAGACACCAAGGCGCCGAAGCACGACCTCGGTGACAACGTCTTCATCCGCAAGAAGAAGTAGCTAGCTCTCCGACGGCCCTGGATCGGGGCGGCGAGCGCGTGGACTTTGTCGCGGCTGCGGACCTTCGTAGCGCACGAACGCGGCGTCGATGTTTCGGATGACCTCCGGGCTCTCCTCGAGTCCGGCCACCGCATTGGCGGCGGTCGCCCAGTGCGCAGACGCGCCGGTGAACATCGCGATTTGAAGCGGATTCAGCCCGAGGTCCAACCCCACAGCGGCAAAGCCTCCCGCGATGTTCGGGAAGAGGCCGAGCGGCTCGATCTCCGTCGCCAGTTCCTGGAACATCCGCCAGTACGAGCCCCACATCGAGGGCCGACTCGCATACCACCTCGCGAAATCGACATAGCGCTCGTCGCGCTCTCGGCCTGCGACCCCAAAGCCGGGCACCATCCGTCGGCTCGCCGCGAGTGCTCGGGCCTCATCGACGACGTTGGCCACCGCGTTCTGCGGCCCCGACGCCTCGATGAGGAACTCCGCGGCGAGCCTCATTGCCCACGGCCCGAGCGGAATCCCGTCGAGGAACGAACCCCCGGCGGCGATCGCCGCGAACGGGCGGCCGTAGCTGCTGACGAGGCGTGCGACCTTCAGTGGCCAGATGCGCGGGTCACCGACGGCGGCGACAATGACCAACGCGTTGATCACCTCCGCTTCTTCGTTGGAGAGCCGACGGTGCCCGAACGCGACCGACAGCACGCTCCAGATCGAGTCGTCGATCAGATCGGTGGTGAGCTCGTAGCCGCGAAAGTAGATGCGGTCCGCGCCCGCACGCGCGAGTCGTGTGCGTATCTCCAACCGGCGACCGCTCACTCCTCCTCCTCGCCGTACACCCAGTACGGCAGGTTGAGCGGATAGTCCCACAACCCCCCGTCCTCCACCGCGAATGCTTCCGCCATCGCGATGGGGAACCGTGCCGATGTCAGGACCGTGGCCAGCTGCTCGGGGCGAGTCAGGCCGCACTCGGCCAACAGCGCGATCGCCGCGGCCGTCACGCTGGGGCGGTAAGGGAGCAAGTTCGGCAGGCAGGAGCTGGGGAGCAGCCGGGCGAACGACTGCACCAACTCCGAGGCATCGGTGTCGATCGCCGCGTCCGGCGGCTCTGAACTTCGGTCCGTGGCGAGCCACTGGAGCCAAGCGGCGTGTTGCTCGACGACCCAGCGGCTCTGCTGCGCCACCGCCAGCGCGGCCGTCGACGCGACGGTGGCCGGCTCTCCCCGCGAGTGTACGTGTCTGGCGACCCGCGCGGCGTGCACGGACGCATCGGCGATGGTCACGTACATCGCCATATGGAGCGCGGTGTTGAACCACTGCGCTTCCTGATCCGTCGGGAGCCGACCCGCGGCGAGCAGGAACATCGTCTCCCCGAACTGGTAGCTGCGAGCGAGGTCCTCCGCGATGCTGTAGCCGAAGAGTCGCTCCCCGTCCGCAACGCCAGCGACGATCCCCTCGCTATCAAAGCGGTCAAAAGGGCTCGGGTATGGGTCATCACTCACCTTCGAACCCCCCGATGAGCTCCGCCCGATCCTCGAGCGGAGGGCCGATCGTGGGGTCCACTTGTACGTCGATCAGCGACGGTCTCCCGCTGGCGAGCGCGGCGGTGACCGCCTGCTGAATCTGGCCGGGCCGGTCGACGACGTAGACTTCGAGCCCCATCGCCTCGGCGATCGCCGCGACTTGCAACGGAGTGCGATACCGAATCCCCTTCAGGGGCGCCCCGCTCGCTTTCTTGGTCGCGTGCCACGTGACCCCGTGCATCTGGTTGTTTTCGACGATCCAGATCACGGGGACCTCGTGTTCGACGGCCACGAGGAGCTCCATCCCGTTCATCGTGAAGCACGCGTCACCCACAATCGCGAACACCGGCCGCGTGTCATCGGAGATCCGTGCGCCGATCGGCGCCACGGTGCCGTGTCCCATCGAGGCGAAGCTGAGATTGATGTGAAACTCCTGGTCGCGACCGATGCGCAGGTGATGAATGTTGAAGAGCATGTGACCGCCGATGTCGGAGTAGATCACGGCGTCGGTCGGGAGCACCTCCATCAGGTCGCAGCGCCAGCGTTGCGGGGTCAGCGGGACGGCATCCGAGGCGCGAAGCTCGGGCTCCAGGAAGGACGACCGGTCTTCGAGGACCGGCGTCGTCGCCACCCAATCTGCGCCCAGCGTGCTCTTCGCCATCGAGCGCTCGATGTGAAAGATCAGCTCTTTCATCACGGTCTTCGCGTCGCCGACGACCGGGATGTCGATCGGGAAGCTGTTCCCGAGCCGGTCCGGATCGATGTCGACCTGGATGAGAGCGCCACTGGGCCGAACGCGCTCGTCCCAGTTGTAGGTCGCGCGTTCATTCAACGAGGTGCCCACGCACATCAGCACGTCGACGCCACTCTCCAACACCAGGTCTCGCGCAGCGGCATGGCCGGCGAGTCCCACGACACCAAAGGACAGCGGGTGGTCTTCGGGGAAGACCCCTTTGGCGGTGGGGGTCGTCACGACCCGGGCTCCGATGCGCTCGGCGAGGAGCCGCAGCTCCCGGCGCGCGCCGCTCACGGCGACACCGGCCCCGGCCACGATGACCGGGCGTCGGGCGTCCACGAGCAGGTCCGCGACGTGCTTCACCGCGTCGCGGTCGAAGTACCGAGACGGCGGGCGATACCGGGCGGCATCGATCGCTTCGGTGATCGGTACGCTGGTGCGCCAGAAGTTGACCGGAACATTCAGATGAACCGGACCGCGCCGTCCCGTCATCGCCAGTCGGAGTCCGCGCCGTAGGTGGTGCACAAAGCGATCGGGACTGGGCACCATCGCGGAGTACTTGGTGACCGGCCGGAACATGCCGACGATGTCGATGTCCTCACGCGTCGTCTCCTGCGACGCGCCCCGGCCCAGCAGATGGGAGGGGACTTGCCCGGTGAGAACCAGCATCGGCGTGCAGCGGGAGTACGCCACCGCGACCCCGGTGAGCATGTTCGTCGAACCCGGCCCCGCCGTCCCCGCGCATACGGCAATCCCACCGCGCGCGTGGGCATACCCGTCGGCCATGAACACCGCGCCCTGCTCGTGCTTCGTCACGATGAGGTCGATGTCGGCGGACAGCTCCACCTCGCTAAAGAACGGGATGAGCAACCCGCCCGGGATCCCGAACACGTGTTGCACGCGCTCGGCACGAAGATAGTCGAGCATGACGTCGACGACTGGTCGCTTCTCAATGACCACAACGCTCATGGATGGTGGATCGGGGGCGCGCATGCGCTATGCTTGGAGACTACCAGAGCCACCCAACGCAGTCAGGGTCATGATCGAGGAGGAAGCCGTAAATCTCGTCGAACTGTCCGGCCCCGACTACGTGACTGGCCGCGCCTTCGAACCGCTGCTCGCCTTTGGGGACCGCGCCGGCTGGGCACAGGATGAACTTCTGGCCGGCCTCGAGCTCACCGAGGTTCAGATCCGCAAGCGCAGTGCCCGCATCGCCTGGGATGCGTATGCAGATTACCTCGGTCGTTTCGAGGCCCAAATGGGCGGCCCGGCCGCGATCAGCGACCTCGCCGTGGTCCTCGTGCCGTCGTTCAAGCCGATGGCCCAATTCATGGGGTTCTTCGCCGGTCCCGAGCTGATCTACGCTGTGATCAACCGTTGGGGCGGGCCTTCGATGTTCCCGTGTATCGCCCAGGAGTCCGGGCAGGTGCGCGACGGCGTGCTGGAGGTCTGTCTGCGCATCCCGCCGCAACTACACGGGTGTCCCACGTTCTTCCGGATCACCGCGGAGATGTTTCGACAAGCCCCGTGCCTCGTGGGCGGCCAGCCGACGGCGGTAGACGAGCAGATCAGCTCCCATGAGGCCGTCTACACGATCCACATCCCCCCCTCGACGACGTTCTGGGCGCGGGTCGCGCGATCGTTTCGAGCGTTCTTCTCCGGATCGGCGGTGCTGGAGGAGCTCAGCAGCCAACACGACCGGCTGTTCGAGAGTCATCGAGCCCTGCAGAGCACTCACCGCGACCTGCAACGCTCCGAAGAGAACTTCCGTACGCTGATCGAAGACACGCCCGAGGGCGTCGTCGTGCTGCGCGACGGCGGCATCGTCTATGCGAACACCGCGATGCGGGCCCTGTTGGACGTCGAGGTCGGGGACCTCATCGACACGCCTCTCGCGCAGTACCTCGCTGACGATGAGTCGCGCGCGAAAGTATCCGCGGCGAGTGCCGGCGAAGTGGCCTCGTTCGAAGCACGGTTGCGTCGAATCGACGGGGCCGTCGTGATCGGCGAGGTCAAGTGCATTGCCGTAGAATGGAGCGGGAAGCCCTCCAGCGTCTTCATCATCAGCGATGTGACGGAACGGAACCGGGTCCTCGAACGAGCGATGCAACTGGACCGGATGATCGCGGTGGGCACCCTCGCTGCGGGCGTCGCCCATGAGATCAACAACCCGATGGCCTACATCCACACCAACCTCGAGTATGCGATCGAGGGGCTCGAGCAAGTGCAGACCGGTTCGAAGCCCAGCGGGGGGCGCCGGCTTGGGGGAGTCATCGAGGCGCTGCAGGACTCGCTCAACGGCGCGAATCGGGTCCGCGAGATCATTCGCGACATGAAGTCCATCTCGCGGCGCGCCCCGGGAACACTGGGGCCCGTCGATCTCGTGGAGGTCGCGCGCTCGGCGATCAACATGGCTTCGCACGAGGTCCGGCCTTCAGCCCGGCTGCGCACGGAGTTCGGCAGCGTGCCCCCGGTACTGGGAGACGCGGGGCGGTTGGCGCAAGTCGTGCTGAATCTCGTCGTGAACGCCGCCCAGGCGATGCCTGCGGATGCTCGGGACCGAAGCTTCATCACGGTTCGCGTCCTGCGCGAAGCGGACGTGGGGGTCATCGTCGTGGAGGACAACGGCCCCGGCATCGACGCTATAGTCCGCCGCCGGCTCTTCGAACCCTTCTTCACCACGAAGGAGCCGGGGTCCGGCACCGGGATGGGGCTCTGGATCTCGAGGAACATTGTCGATGCGTGCGGCGGAACGATCGACGTGGAAAGCGAGTTGGGGCGCGGCACGCGCTTTCGGGTGGAACTGCCGTACGCCGAAGAGGCGAGTGCCGTTGCACCGACGGTCGCCGCTGACCCAAGCGAGGTGACGGAGGAGACCGTCGGGACTCCGCGGGCCCCTCAGCGTACCCAAGATGTCCAGCGGCTGCTGGTGATCGACGACGAGCCCGCGATCGGCCGCATGATGACGCGGGTCTTGGGCGCCGACGTGGTCGCCTTCTCCGATCCGCACAAGGCTTTGCGGCACCTTCAGGACGACGACGACTTCGACATTGTGGTGTGTGACTCGATGATGCCCGGCATGAACGGCGCCGATCTACGCGTGCGCATCAAGGCCGAGCATCCCGACCTGCTGGAGCGGTTCGTCCTCGTGACGAGCGCGCTTCCGTCGACATCGGACGGTGACGTCGTTGTGCACACCAAGCCGACGTCGCGAGACGGGTGGCGCGAGCTGCTGGACCAGGTCGGGTCTACGCGGGGTCCTCAGGATCAAGGCGCTTCTTGAGCGTGCGAACGTCAATGCCCAGCGCTTCGGCGGCCTCCACATAGGAGCCGAATCTCTCCATCGCACGCCGGGCATGGCGGTTTCTGAGTTCTTCGTCCGTCGCGAACTCCGATGCCAGAACCACACGGCCCTCCGGCATCTCCCCGCGCGCGATCCGGAGCAGCGGCTCGACATCTCCCTTCTCGACGATGCAGTCCGCCCCCCAAGTACCGCCGTCAAAGGCGTTCTCGACGCTCAACAGCCCCGTCACGAGCACCACGGTCGCGGAGGGCTCCAGTTCCTTGATCTCCGCGGCGACCAGCGTGCCTCGGCGCTCCGGCATCATCACGTCGATGAACACCGTCTGCGGCCGCAACACACTGAAGGTGCGGCCACCTTGGCGTGGATCAGACTCGTGGAATGCCTTGACGCCGATCGTTTCGAGCCGTCGGCGCAGCGACCGGGCGTAGGTCGCGTCGTCGTCGATGATCAACGCGATCGCTGGATCCAGACGTCGTGTGGCGGGCGCGGCGTGGAGGGTTCGAAAGTGTTCCGCGGCTGCGGAGAGCTCGTTCAAGATCGCCTGCAGCTCCGCCGCGAGGCCGATCGCATCCACCCGGCCGCGCTCGACGGTCGACAAGAGGAACAGGGTTCGGCCGCGTGCGTTGGAGAGCGCGTCCATCGTCTCGTTGACGAGGTCGGTCGCATCAAGCTCGGTGTGGTCGTCTGACATACGCTCCCCGTTCGGGTGCGTACGGAGTACCGAAGGGCGGCGAACCGAGTCAAGGAGTGTGGAAAGGGGTCTACACCACGCCCCCCCGTCGCGGTGTAGAATTACACCATGCTCACTATCGCAACGTCCTACAACGCACATTTCTTGCGGTCCGCTCGACCGTCAGTACACAAAATGTGCCTCTGGAGTGAAATGACCGGGGATGATGAGTTCTTGTGACGCGTTTGCCCAGGGCACCGAAGTCGTGAATTTGCCCTGATGTCGTGAACTTGCCCCGCAGCGCCCACCGTGCGACGGTGCGGCATGTCCGAGACAACAGCAGTCCCTGTCCAGAAGCGTGAAATCTTCGGCTGGGCGATGTACGACTTCGCGAACTCCAGTTACACGACGGTCGTCATCTCGCTGTTGTACTCAAGCTTCTTTGTCGCCCACATCGTCCCGGCGGACTCACCGAGTCGGGATAGCTACTGGTCGATCGCGATGGTGGCGTCGACGATCCTCGCCATCGTCCTGTCGCCGCTGGTCGGCGCGATCTGTGACTACGGCGGCGGCAAGAAGCGGTGGCTCGGGCTGTCGACCGCGGTGTGCGGGCTGTCGACGGCGATGCTGTGGTTTGTGCAGCCCGGACAGATCTGGTTCGCGATCGGGCTCATTACCATCTCGAACTGCGCGTTCATGATCGGCGAGGCGTTTTGCGGGAGCTTCCTGCCCGACCTCGCGACGAAGAAGAACATGGCCGTGATCAGCGGCCTCGGCTGGGGGCTTGGGTACTTTGGCGGCCTGACGTCGTTGGTGATCGTGAAGAGCACCATCACGGCGACGCCCGAGGCGGACCTCGCGGCGTTCGTGGCCCAGAATCAGCTCTCGATGATCCTGATCGGCGTGTTCTTCGCGCTCGCCGCGATGCCGACGTTCCTGCTGGTCAAGGAGCGCTCGAAGCCGAGACCCGGGTTCGAGAACGCGAACCTCGGTGCGCTGTTCGTCGCGGGCGTCAAAGAACTCAGCCAGTCGGCGAAGCTCATCAAGCAGTACCCGGTGTTGTTCCGATTCTTCCTCGCCTTCACCGTCTACATGGCGGGGCTCGAGGTCGTCATCAAGTTCATCGGGATCTACGCGACCGGTGAGCTTCAGCTGTCTACCGAGGACCTCATCAAGATGTTCCTGATCCTGCAGCTGTCCGCGGCGGCCGGCGCGATGGGGTTTGGATTTCTGGAGACGAAGCTCGGCGCAAAGAAAACCGTGCTGCTCACGATCCTGTGGTGGATCGGCGGCATCCTCGCCATCTACTGGCTGCAGCCGCTCGCCGACTTGTTCGCGAGTGACCCGAAGAACGTGTTCTTCGGGATCGCGATCGTCGCCGGTTCCGGCATCGGTTCGATCCAGTCCTCCAGCCGAGCGGTGGTGGGCATGCTCTCGCCTCCCGAGCGCTCCGCGCAGATGTTTGGGTTCTGGGGGATGTTCATGCGCATCGCGATCATCCTCGGAATGCTGTTCGGCCCGGTCTCAGACATGCTCGGCCGACGCACCGCGCTACTGCTCGTCGTCGGCTACTTCGTCGTCGGCGGCCTGATGTTGCTGACGGTCCCCATCGACCGCGTGATCGAGGCCGACGCGTAACAGACTCCGCTGGTCCGCGGGTCTGCTGGTCTGCTGGTCAACTTCAAACTCAAACTG
>JBFIHF010000035.1:0-30810 GCA_041601915.1 Bradymonadaceae bacterium | reverse complement strand
CGCGTAGAGCATCATGTTCATGACCGTTTCCGGGTCGAGGAGCCGCTCGCGACCGGGTTTGCAGTTCGCCCACATCGGGCCCTCGAGGCCCTGGAGGTGGTTGAAGACCTCGGTGAGCATCGCGTGGAGATCGCGCATGAACGCGACGTACAGACCTTCGGGGTCGTCGATGATGAGATGGTAGTGGTTGCTCATGATCGCGAGCACCAGCAGCCGGATCTTGTAGCGCTCGGCATAGTGCAGCACGAGGTAGACGAAGATGTTCAGGTTTTCGGGGGTCGGGGTGAACCGAAAGCAGCCGTTCGCGGTCCGGCGAGTCAGCATCAACGTCTGGTGTTTGTAGACAGGGTTTGGTGCGGTCATAGCGCCTCCTTGAGGAAGGCGTTATCGGCAGCAGGGCGCGATCGTTGCAGATTTAGTGGGGTGGTGGGCGGTTCGGCCTTTGTTGGCGGGGCGATCGTGAGGCGAAAGTCTGGCGCGCCTCAAAGGCGACAGACGGCCTCGAGAGGGCATGACGGGCAGTGTTCGTCGCTGCGGCGATGGATACAGCGGCCGGAGATGCCGAGATGGGCGAGCGCAAAGTCGTAGCGCAACGGATCCTCCGGACAGAGCTGAGCAAGCGAGGCTGTGACCTCCACCGCCGCCTTGTGATCTGCGGTGACGCGGTCGCTCAGGCCGATGTAGCGGGCGATCCGGCTCGTGTGTGTGTCCAACGGCATGATCAAGTGGGCAGCGTCGACGGAGCTCCAGAGGCCGAGGTCCACGCCATCGGCCGGTCGAACGACCCATCGCAGGAACATGTGCATCCGCTTTGCAGCGCTGCCGTCCGCCGGATCGACGAGCAGGTAGCGCAGCCCGCGCTCGACTTCGGGCCGGAGGCGGCGCTCTCGCAGGGAGCGTACGAGGTTCGACGTCCGGACGATGTGGTCGCCCTCGACCTCGAGGTAGAGGGCTTCGAGGGTGCCGAACTCACGAAGGACGGAACCGAGGGCGGCATACAGATCGGCGAGATCGGCGCCGCGGGTCATTCGATACACGAACGACTCGAGCGCCTCCGGCCAGAGGTCTGCAGCGGTCTCGACGAGGCTTTGTGCGGGCGAAAGGCCCAGCGGGGCGATCGCACGCTGCACCGCAGCGCGCACGAGGTTCACGCGACCATAGGCGAGACTCGCGGCGATGAACGCAACGACCTCGCGGTCGGCGTCGTCGTCGAATTCCCGCACCACGCCTATCGGATCGTTGGCAAGGCGATCCTCGACGGCGGTGCTTTCGATCGCGAAATCGAGAAACGCACGCAGCTTTTTTTTGCCGTCCGCCGACACAGACATACAGTGTCCTACATGTAGGGCGAAGTACGACGCCCTCGCGGTGGACCAGGAAGCGTCCGCATTACAACCGTTTCAAGGACCGAAACATGGCCCAGAAAAAGAAGCTCACGCTGTACTTCTCCGATGAGCTCATCGCCGAAACCAAGCGCGAGGCTCTTCGCCAAGATCGCTCGCTGAGCTGGGTCCTGCAAATGGCGTGGTTGATGGCCCGCGAGCAGATCCAAGACCTTCCTGCCCTCGACGAGTTCCAAGCGGAACTCGGCTCCGAGGCGCACTAGACACACAGACATCCAGTTTCGCTGCGGCTCCGGGGGCAGGCATCGCCTGCCGCCAGAGTGAAGTCCCTCGTGCGGCGAGTACGACAACGGCCGACCTGTCTCTACGGGTCGGCCGGCGTCAGTTCTTGCCCCGTTTGCGGAGCTGGCTTCGCGTCTCCACGAGCACCTGCTGCAGTTCGGGGTGGTCTTTCCTGCACTGGCCCGTCCACTGCTTTGCGGGCTCGTCCCACTTGCGGTTGATCGTGTCGAGGCGGCCGGCTTCCTGGATCAGCCGGCTGGCTTCGTCGAAACACCAACGCGCCGTGCTTTCCTGCTCCGAGAGATGCT
Source organism: Bradymonadaceae bacterium (assembly GCA_041601915.1). Taxonomy (GTDB): domain Bacteria; phylum Myxococcota_A; class Bradymonadia; order Bradymonadales; family Bradymonadaceae; genus JBFIHF01. The sequence continues at coordinate 28,877 of JBFIHF010000035.1, read as the reverse complement.
CGTGGGTGTACGGATCCCAGATTTCGCCCGACGCGACGCCGCTAAACGCGCCCACGATCATCGGCACCGTGAGGTACGCCGTGAGCAGGCCGAAGAAGACATATCCGGAGCGTCGCTTGATCTTCGCGCGACGAATCTGATCATCGAGATCGTTCACGGCACTGTGGTAGCTCACGGCTCCCGAGAAGTCACGGTCGTGCGCGTATCACGACCTTGAACTCGCCGCGCTCGTTGGTCTGACCTTCGCCGACGATCTGCTCGACCCGTTGTGCGTCTGCCTCGACCACGTGAACGCTGACGTCCGGCAAACCCACCCAGTCGCCATCACCGCCGTTCGACGGGGTTCCGAAGACAGTGCCCCAGACGAGAACCGGCTCGCCGATCTCGATGACGGGGGGGACGTCGGCGTTCTCGATCAACTGCACATAGCGGGGGAGCGACGGGTCTGCTGGTATTGCGGACAGCAGGTAGGGTTCGTTCTCGAGCCACACCTTGTACTCGCCGTCTTCGTCCGTCGTTACGCTGACCTGCTGGGCGAGACCACGGTCCGCGGACGGCACGAAGCGAAGCTCCGCGCCGGCGAGCGGGCTGCCGTCCGGTGCCTGCAGCCGCCCGGCGACGTTGGACCGCGCCTCCAGACGCAGCACGATTCCGGCCGCATCGATCTCAATGTCGGAGAGCTCCATGGAGCGCACGGGTAGTGATGGCGGTGTCCGAATCACAGCGTGATACAGCCCCATGATGAGCGGGATTTCGAATTCTCCCGCCTCGCCGAGTCGTTGACGAACCGAGATTACCCCGCGCCCCGCGGTCGTGCGCAGCGTCACCGAGGTACCTGTCCAATCGGTGATGTCCATGCCCTCGATCACGAGTCGCACGGGGATCCGAATCGGCGAGTAGGCGTACTCGCCGAGCGAGACGCCGAGCACGTCGGCTCCCTGGTTGTCTTCGATGCCGTTGATCCACTCGTTGCCCTCCACGACGAAGGCGGCCGCGTACGTCGCGTCCGGCACGTAGTCCGCGTCGCCATTGTCGGCGTAGCTGTTCGGTTCGAGCGGGCTGACGTGCAGGTCGAAAACGCCGGAGTTCGGCGGGACCGCAATCTTGAAGTTTCCGGATGAGTCGGTCATGCCGACCGATGACGTGATGCCGCTATCGGCCGACGTGGCGAACACTCGCGCATTGCCCACAAAGTCGGCTTCACGCGAGACCGCATCCGTGCGCGACAACGTGCCGATCACCTCGACGGTCTGCTCCACAATCTGCAGCCGCGGGTCCGTGTCGAGTTCGATCATCACGTCGCCCCAGACGCGTGTCGGACGACGCGCAACGTCTTGGGGAAAGAACGTGATGTCGTAGGTTCCTGCGGGGACGAAGATCTCGTACTTGCTGTTGGCGACCGCTGTCTCCGACGTGAAATCGTCGCGGTGGCGTCGAAACTTGAGGCGGCCGGAGTCGGGGCCGGTTTCGCGCCCGACGAACGACAACGAGCCCGCGACACGCACCCCCGGATCGAGCCCGATCTGAAGCGGGGCGTCCGCTTCGACCTCATGGGTCGCGATCGTCTGTGCCGGGTACGTCGAGGAAGGGGGCGGGACGAGTCGAAACCCGAGCGCCCGCGGGGACTGCTCGACGATCGTGCAGAGGCTCGCCCGGCAGACCTTCTCGCCGGCGCAGTCCCGATCGGCGACGCACTCCACGCCAGAGACGTTGTTGGCGTTGCGCTCACCGCAAGCGCTGAGGAGGAACGTGGCAAGTGCCGCCATGAGCCAGCGACGCATCACAGGCACGCTCCCGGCTGAATGGTGAGGATCCAGGAGAACGTCGCAATGAAGCCGCCTCCTCCGGGATCGCTGAGCCGCACGTTGTTGCCGACGAGGTCGAGAGACGCGTCGGCGACATAGACCGAGATCGTCTCTTTGCTCACGCCAGCGAACTCTTGGCAGGGCTCGTTGATCAGCAGTTCAATCACGTCGAAGCGGTACTCGATTTCCCCGTCTTCGAGGATGTCGGACTGCCGCGCGACGTTGAGCACGTTGGCGCGCAGCTCCTCGCCGACCCAGATGACGTCGAGGAAATCGTGGGGGTTCTCGTCGAACGCACGCACGGACAGCCGAATCGGTTCGGGGCCGGACACGGTCACGTTGCGGTCTGCCGGATCCATGAAGTCGAGTCGCGGCGGACGCTCCGGCGCGAACGGCTCCGACTCGATCGGGGGTGAGATCAGACATCCTGTAGCCAAACACACCATCAGACCGCCGAGGTGGACCTTTACGACGTTGTGGATGTGCAGGGTACGTGCCACGAAATGCGGTCCGAAAAAGCGGGGGATCAGGCTCAGAACGGCGAGATGTCGGAAATCTAAGTCAGCGGATATGACCACAATGTCGTGGTCGGTCCGTCAGAACTCCTTCTCGAGGTACCGAAAGATCGTGCGCGGGTCGACGCCGAGTTCCTTCGCGGTCTGCGTCCGGTTGCCGCCGTTTCGCTCCAGCGATTCCATGATGTACGAGAACGCGAAGTGTTCCTTCGCGTCGGCGAGGGTGACGACCACTTCGAGGTCATCTCCGTCGAGGTCGAGGTCTCCCGGTGTGAGCTCGGGGCCGTCGGCGAGCACGAGAGCTTTCTTCAACCGATTCTCGAGCTGTCGGATGTTGCCGGGCCACGGATACCGGAGCAGGGCGGCGTTCGTCGCCGCGCTCAGCGGGCGCATCTCGAGCCGCAGTTCCTCGGCGATCTTGCGAATCAGGTACCGCGCGATCAGCGGAATGTCCTGCCCACGCTCACGGAGCGGCGGCAGTCGAAGCATCACGACGTTGAGGCGGTAGAAGAGGTCCTCCCGAAACCGGCCTTCGCGAACCGCCCGATCGAGATCGAGGTTGGTGGCCGCGACGACACGGATGTCGACGTGTTCACTGTTCGTGGCGCCGACCTTGGTGATCGTGTGCTCCTGCAGAACCCGCAGCAGCTTGACCTGCAAGTTCAGCGGCATCTCGCCGATCTCGTCGAGGAAGATCGTTCCGCCGTGGGCGGCTTGAAATTTCCCCTCGCGGGTCTGGCTGGCGCCGGTGAACGCGCCTTTGACGTGACCAAAGAGCTCGCTCTCCAGCAAGTTCTCGGGGATCGCGCCGCAGTTGATCGTCACGAAAGGCCCCTTCGCGCGCGGGCTCCGGGTGTGCATCTCGTTGGCGATGAGCTCCTTGCCGGTTCCCGTCTCGCCGGTGACGAGCACATTGACGCCGGTCGGTGCGACCTTTTCGATGGTGCGAAACACCTCTCGCATCGCGGCGCAGGAGCCGATGATGCTGCCGAACCGTTTGTCGGTGAGGCGTTCCTTGAGCTCTTCGTTGTCGTGGCGCAACTCGTTGACGAGGAATGCGTTGGCGACGATGAGGGAGGCCTGGCCGGCGAACGTCTCGAGCATGTCGAGGTGCCCGCGCGTGAACAGGTTCGCGACGTTGTCGTTGCCGACGTAGATGAGCCCGAGCAAGCGGCCGCGGTCGAGCAGGGGAACGCACATCACGCTGCACAGGTTGAGGTTGATGACCGACTGGCTGGCGTTGAACTCCGCATCGTTCAGCGCGTCGCTGACGATGATCGGCGCGCGTCCCTCCAGGACCTTCGCGATGATCGAGTCGGAGACCTGTTCGACGGCGTCGACGATGTTCTCACGCTCGAGGTTTCGCGCGACGCGAATCTGGAGCGCGTCGTCCTCGCACAAGATCAGAAAGCCCTTGTCGGCCTTGGTGAGGTCGACCACGGCGTCCATGAGATTCTCCAGCAGCACGGGCAGCTCGTACTCGCCGAGCAAGGTCTGCGATAACTCATGAAGACGTCGAAAACCGAGCAGCTGCTGGCGCGTACCGTCGTCGGGCCCACGTTCGGTTCGTTGGTGCAGCACGGAGAACCGCAGCGTCGTGTTCCCGAACCGCAGCTCATCGCCCTCGTTCAGCGCGATCTTGCGCTTTTTGCGGCCGTTGACGACGACCTCGTGTTTTCGGTCCGTCGCGATCAACGTGAAGCTCGACCCGTCAAACTGCACGATTGCGTGGCTCGGCAGGATCTCGGGATCGTCGAGCACAACGTCGTTGGTCGGCGCGGAGCCGATGCTCGTCATGTTCTTGGTGACGGCAAAGGAGCGGGCGACGGTCTGGCCGCGACTCTTCGCCGGATCGAGCAGCAGGGTGGGCATTGGTACTCACTACCAGCGGAATTCGAGGGTCAATCCTAGATGAAGGCCGAATCCCACACCAGCGTCGCCGGCTGCGCCTCCAAGTTCTGGCGGCGGCGCGTCCAGCGTGCGCACTCGCACGGTTTCGGTCTGATGATTGAGCCAGCCGTCGAGGATGCTGATCAACCACACCGTCGCGAACCCGCCGATCCCCGTGTAGAGCACCTGTCGCCAGCGCCGCGCCCGCGCGAGGTCACTCGACAGCCCGCCCTCGGGCGAGAAACGTCCATTGTCCGGGTTTCGGAGCCGCAAGATCATCCAGTAGCTCGTCGCGTTCACGATGAGCCCGGTGGTCTGCAGCGCGGCGAAGATCGTGCCCTTGACGAGGTGTCCGTTCTGAAACTGTCCGGCACCAAACGGCAGCAGATTGATCCACGCCGGATTCTTGGTGACGGCTCGCTCGAGGTAGACGGTTTGCGCGTCCCCGTCGGCGCCGTTGGACTGCCGGGCGGCAAGGAGCTTCTCCAGCTCGGGGGCGTTCTGCCGCCGCACGTCTTCGAAGAGGTCGACGACGCTGACGGGAAACACGAGCGAATCCAACAGGTGGTCGGGCTTCTCCCGCAGGAGATCGAGGGACACGCGCCGCGCTTTACCGAGCAGGTCGTCATGATCGGCGACGGAAGTGACCTGTTGAGCGAGGAAGAAGTGTCCGACGACGAGCAATTCGCGCGCACGGACACGGTCATCGACGAGGGCGAGCGGGGACGGCTCCACGCAGACCGGTTCGAGCAACGGAACGAGCAAGGCATAGTCGGCGCGCCGAAATGCCGCGGACGCCATCTCCAACCGGTCGATGGGGTCCGAGGGCAGGGCCGGCACGAGCGCGGGCGGCGCAGTCGGCGGGTCGGGCTGTGGATCGGGGGAGGGGTCTTCGTCCGCCGCCGTGGCTTCGCCGGTCTGACTCCACACGGTCACCGGCGCGCACACGGTGGCGAGGAGAAGGACGAGCGCGGCGCTTACGTATCTGGATCGAATTGGAATCTCACAGGCTCGACTTCGCCGGGCGTGACGGTCACCGTCCGTTCCTTCGAATCGGTGACATTGTTCACGTACGCCGCTCGCAGCGTAATCTCCCGAGAACTTTCCGTCGAGTTCGCACTCCCGAACACCACCGGGAACGAGCCAGTCCGGTTGATACGTTTCGGGTTCTTCGCGCCATCAAACCACACCAACACGTCGACGTTCGCCTGCACGTCGACGCGGGCGGGCTTCCAGTCGAGGACGATCGGCAAGGCGCCAGGGCCGGCGACGTTGATGCGCTGGGTAAAGGCTTTGGTGCCTTTGCCCTGGGCCCGCAGGGTGTGCAGGCCCTCGCTGAGCTCGATACCGGTGCTCGCCGCGATCATGGTCTCGACGGGCTCACCGTCGATCGTAAACGTCGCGGCGGGTGGCAGCACATTGAACTTCCATACGTGCGTGATCGGGACCGCTGCGGGGGCCGCGTCGGCGGTGCCCATGTCGCGCGGCGTCGCGATCACGAGCAGTGGGTTGGGGCGGGTGATCAGCCGTGGGGGCTCGACCGGCGACGCCGTCGCGGTGAACACCGCGGTCTGAAACGCGACCTGCGTGACGACAAGGGCCCCGTTGAGCGCCTTCTCGCGCTGATCGTTGGTCGCATCCACCGTTCGGGTCGCGCTCACGGCGACCGCGGCGGCGGCCGACGTCGCGACGCCGGGATTCAACGCGACGCTCGGGATCGGTTCGACCGGCGCGGGCTCCGGCGGGGGACGCGTCGCGATCCATCCGGTTAGCAAACCCGCCGCGACGACCGCTGCGGCGGCCTTCGGACCGACGCGCCGCCAACGGTCCTGGCGGCACAGCTGGTCCAGCATCCGCTGGACCTCGGCGTTTGCCGGGTCGTAGGCGAGAATGCGATTAAACAGCCCGATCGCCGTGGGGACATCCCGGCGGCTTTGGGCCTGCTTCGCGAGGACCAAGAGTCGTTCGACCACGAACCCGTCGAAGCCTGCGCGGTACGCGTCGGGGTCGAGAAAGTATTTCTTCAACTCGTCCCGCGGCGAGGTGAGCCCCAGCTCGGCGGCGAAGTCGACGAGATCGTTCCGCACGCCGATCACGGTGGCGTAGCGGTCGTCGGGGTCGTGCGCGAGGCACCGAGCAATGATGGCACCGAGCTTCTGGCCGACCTTCGGTTCCGTGAGTTCGGGTTCGTCGTAGTCGCCGGTGAGCACGCGCTTGAGGACTTGCGGAGCGTTGGCGCCGTCGAACGGCAGATTGCCCGTCGCGAGCCAGTACAGCACGGTGCCCAACGCAAACACGTCCGATCGAACGTCGACCTTGTGGCCATCGATCAGCTCCGGCGCCATGTGCGCGGGGCTGCCCATCAAGCTGCCCGTCGCGGTCATCGTCTCGGCGTCGATGACGTGCGCGATGCCAAAGTCCATCAGTTTGAGGTCGCCACCCGACGAAACCATCACGTTTTCGGGCTTCAAGTCCCGATGGATGATCCCGTGGTCATGGGCGTGTTCCAGCGCGTTACAGATTTCGACGCACACGAGCGCGGCGACCTCGGGTGGCGGTGCGTCGGTTCGGGCCACGAACTGGCGCAGGTTCTCGCCCTCCACGTACTCCATGACGATGTACGAGCGCGCTGCGTCCTCGCTCGAGAAGTCGTAGATCTCAAGAATGTTCGGGTGGCGAAGCCGCGCAATCGCTTTGGCTTCACGGTGAAAGCGGCGGCGGTTTTCCAGCTTTTTGGCGAGATGATTGTGCAGCACCTTGACGGCAACTTCGCGCTCCAGCGAGCCGTCCATGCCGCGATACACGACGGACATGCCACCGTGACCGAGCTCCTCGAGGATTTCGTAGCGGTCGACCGTCGTCCCGATCATCGCTTTGCCAGAGTCTGCGGGCGGATTCGTAGCGTGCCCGGCCAAAGTCTAGAATCCACGATCGGCGCTGTAAAGGGATACCGCGGAGGGCGACCGTGGCACGGTGCGTTCACGGCTCCACGAGCTCGATTTCTGGCCCCTCGTCGTCCTTTCGCAGCGTCTCGAGCCGTCCGTCGACACTGTCGATCGCGACGCCACGCATGTGCCGCGGGCCGAGTTCGCACAGGACGGCACGGTCCGCACTCGACGCGGCCGACCCGAGCTTCGCCGCCGCGGGATCGTCGAGCATCAAGAGTCGCGCGAGGTTCGCGTCGGCCCCGCCCGCCGCAGCCTGCTCGGACAAGGTGCCCTTCTTGCGCAGCGCGGCGAAACCGACCGCCGCGAATGTCACTTTCTCGTCGGCCATCGCGGCGGCTTGCCCGCCAAACAGCAGTCGGTCGAGCCAGCGCACGCGCGCGATCCCGACCTCATGTCCGACCGTTTCGAAGGCCTGGGCGGCGTGGCGCAGCGAAGTTGCGGCTTCCTTGAAGGAGCGGGCGTCGATGCCTGTCGCGACGTCTTTGAGGTGATCGCGCGCGCTCGTCAGACGGTCGTTCGCCGTGACGAGCGAGAGATCGTCGCCCGACTCGACGGACGGGATTCGGAGACGTGCCGCCAGGGTCTGCACATCGGCGGGCAGAGCAGGGAGAATCGTATAATCGAGGCTCAGGGTGCCGACGCATGCATTCTTAGGAACATCGAGGTGCGTTACGTGGCGCAACTTCGCTCGGGTCGCGTCGTCGAAATCTGCGGAGGCGGTCGAGGTGCGCTGGAAGTTGAGATAGGCGCTCACGAGGTCGACCGACTGGCGCTGCGACACGTCGCAGCGCGTCGCCTGACCGATCCACTCCTGAGCGTTGTCGAAGTCATTCGCATCGGCGTACGCCCCGGCGAGCGCGACGGTCCAAACGGCGCAGCGATCGCCACGCTCGTAGGTCGCCGCGAAACGGGCTGCGGCGCGCAGCGTCGTCAGCATCGTGTCCGGCGCTGCCTGTTCGACCTGCAGCGCCAGCAGTTGCGTGGGAACGGTGCTCACGCCCACATCTTCGGCGAGCTCGGTCGCCAGACGCGCGAGTTCGCTGGTTTTGGCGCAGGCCGCCTCGACGCCGCCCGCGGCGAGCCAGGCGATCGTGAGGTCCGCCGGCCCGGGCTCGTCGGTGCGCAGCCTCGCGTCTTCCCCGACCGCGCGCAGTCTGGCGAGCCGCGCCTTGCGTTCGAGATCGGCGCCCGGCTTGGGCCCGCATGCGCCGCGGGCCCACTGGATGGTGGCGGCGGTCGCGGACTCGAGCAGTGCCGCGCTCCGACTTTCGTCGACGATCGGAAACACCGCCACCGCGTTGGTGACGCTCGCGATGGGATCCTTGTCGAGTGGCCGGGGCGCGAAGCCGGCGCGCAACTCCGATCGGCCGGCACGCGAGAGCGATTCGGCATCCACGGCGCCGCCCATCCACAGTCGGCCGTACACATCGCTCGCGCAGACGTCGGCTTCACACTTCAGCGGGGCGAGGTCATCGGCTAGCGCCGACCACGCATCGAGCCCGCCGGCCTGCTCGAACTCCGCGCGCAGACCGTCCAGCGACTTGCCGCTGGCGCGCGCCACCGCGGCGCGCCCCGCCAACGAAAGGCCGCGATGTGGCTCGAGCGGCTTCAAGTACTCCTGGGCCGCGCCACGTACGCTGATCTCTTCGATGGCCCAGAAGTACGCAACCCATCCGCGCCGGCTCTCGTCGCCGACGCGATCGAGGACGTCGGTCAGTCCGGCGGTGCGTGCGATGGCGCCCTTGCGATTGCCGAGTGCGGACTCGACGCTGGTCATTCCAATTTGCCAGGCCGCAGAGTTTTCGGAGTTCCACTGCAGGCGGGTCGCCCATCCGCCCATGCGCGCCGCGGCTTCGGGGCGTCCACCGTGGGCAATCGCGGCCATCGAATCCACCAGCACTCGGTCCATCGGACGCTGGGCGCCGAATTCGCGCGCCGCGGCTTCCGCCAAGTAGTCCGCGGTCGCGAAGTCGCCGGTCGCCAGCGCCGCACCGAGGCGGGCGATGATATCTGCCGCCGCGCTGGAGGCCGCAGGAACGTCGATGACGTTTGAGCCCAGCATTGGGGGAAGCGAGAAGCCGCGCCCGACGACGTCCATGCGCGGACGATACAATGTCGGGACCGCGACGCGTGGCTGCGCGCCGTCGCACCAGACCAGCGCATCGGCACCGAGCCGAACAGCCTCGGACGTGACCTGCAGCGGGTCCTTCGGCCCATTCACCTTGGCCGAAATCCACTGCGCGTCGAGCGCGTCGCGATGTGGCGATCCGACGTTCGTGCAGCCCGGGTCGACCACGATCCGGGGCCGGGTCGGCCGGGGGCCGGGCGCGCTCGGCACCGCGAGCCACTTCTTGGGCGCCCGGCGCGCGATCAGGTCGCGGCCCAGCGGCCCGACCGTGATCTGGCCGTACAGCTCCACCGGCAGGGTGGCGCTCTTGTCGCGCACGTCGCCCACCACCACGCGACCTTCGGGGTCGACGGCGTAGATCCACCACCGCGTCCCGGGGGCGGCCTGGCTCAGGCATTCCGCGGTGCGCAGCTCGCCATCGCCGGCGCAGAATCCCCATCGCGCGCCTGTTTGCAGGTCCAGCGCGGCCAACGGGATCAGCGCGCCGGAGGTCTTGGACTGGACTGGATCGATGTCGAGGCGCTGAAATCGGACGCCCCACGCCGCGGTCTCGACGACGACGAACAGGTGACGCTGGCGCTCGTCGAGGTCGCCAAACGCCACCAGGGAGCCCGGTTTGTACGACTTCGCTCGCGCCTCGTCGGGGGTACGAAACGCCCACAGCCCGTCGCTCTGGACGAACAACTCCCCGATCTGCTCGGAGATGACGGGCGAGAACACCTGAACGTGGGGGCCGAGGCCGGCGCTGGGATCGGGAGGTGTCGCGAGGCGGCATGACGCCGCGAGCAGCAAAGTCGCGCACGCTGCACTGCACAATCGGCGGTAGCTCATGGGTAGCTGATCTTGATGCGCGTCCGACCGATCATGAACACGTCGCCATCGATCAACTCGACACTGTCGAGCAGTCGGATGAACGTGCCGTACTGGCTGTTCGCGTCCTTGATGAAAAACTGTTGGTCGCGCCGCTCAATGGTGGCATGCGGGGCCGACAGCCACGGATCGTCGGGTTCGCACACGTCGGCGTTCTGCCGGCCGATCGTGACGCGTTCCTGGACGCGCCAGATTCCGCCAAGCTGTCCGCCCGCGTACATCTGGACGATGCGGGCGGCGTCGTTGGGCAAGTTGCCGCCGATCGCCGGTGTGCGCGGCTTGTTCGGGTTGGAGTGCTCCCCCGGCGGATCCCAGGTCGTGCGGAACACGAAGCGCTGGGTCCCGACAGCGATCTCGTCCCAATCTTCCAGCGCGAGGTCGTCGGCGACCCGCAGATAGACCCCGTTGCTCGACCCACAGTCGAGGAGCACCGCTCCGTCGTCGTCCATCTGAATGACGGCGTGTAGCGGCGCGACATAGGCGTCGGCGAGCAGCAGTGAGGTGTCCCGCCGCCCGATCGTGAAGGCCTCGCCGGTGACATCGACCGTTTGCGCGCCCGGTCGACCGGAGGTCTCGATCGTCAGCCGGGGACAAGGGCGTGACGGTTGTTGGACGGGCGGAGCGACCAGTGCCGCGGAGTTCCGCACGGCCTGCATCGCGCCGGACACGCGCGGCGCGGGCGGAGCGGTCTCGGTCGGTTCGTCCGCTCGCTGCACCTCGACGCTGGAGAAGACATCACTATCGTCTTCCTCTTCCAGCGCGAAGGGCACATCCTTTCGATCGTCGCTCAAACTCTTGCTCTCGCGCAGTTTCCGCGACGCTAACACAGGGTCCAGCGGCCGGCAACGGGGGCCCGGGTGCCGATTCCTGTCAGGCAACTCGGACGAGGCTTCCGGATGCCGGATGCCGGGTGCTTCGCGCGCGGGCGGACGCGGTCGCTCGGCGGTGCCGGGACCCGCTCCGCTCATTACTCGGCGACGAAACGCGGCCTTCGGCCGCGTCTCGTAGCCTCCTGATTCGCTGCGCGGGACCCCGGCTCCGCCGGCTCCCGCTCGCGCTGCGGCGCACGGCGCCGTTGGCGCCGTTGCGCCTGGCACGCCGCCATCGCGGACGCAGCGCTCGGCGGCATCTTCCGGGCTCGTCCGAGTTCCCTGACAGGAATCGGGTGGCGTCGACCGCGCCAGACGGGCGACCCGACCCGCACGGGGCTGACCGTGGCGCGTGGGTGGTGGATGGTGTAATGTCGGCGGCATGAAAGTCGTCCACATATTGATGCTTTTGAGCCTCGTGAAACTGACGGCATGCGACCAGCCGAAGTCGGGTCCTGTGCAGCCGGAGGCGATCGAGCCGACGCAAGCCGTCGCGCAGAAAACCGCGACGACGGGCGACTTGTTTTCGGCGCAGGGCCCCCAAACATCGGTGGCGGTGGGCAGTGCGACGCCGATCGAGCTCAGCGTCACCCCGAGTGCGGGATTCAAGATCAACAAGCTCTACACGTGGAGCTTCGAGTTCCACCCCAACGACGCCGTCGACTTCGCGTCGACGTCTGTAAAGATGGACGGGATCACGCTCGACGATGCGCGGGCCACGATCCCACTGAGCGTGACGGCCAAGCGCGCCGGCGACCACGTGCTCACGGCGACCGCGAACTTTAGCGTATGCAACGACGACAAGTGCGAGTTGTATCGCGATCGCGAAGTGGCGTTCAAACTGGCCGCCACGGACGGGTAAGTAGATGTCAGACACCAAAGCAACACTCGAATCCATTGCGGCAGCGGTCCGGTCGGACTTCGAGAAACATCGCCCGATCATGTCGTTCGAGCAGTTCCTCGAGGCGTTCCTGGACCAGCCGCGGCGTTTCGCGCGCAACTCCGTGCAGTACGTGCAGGACTGCTTTCTGCACTTCGGGCGCACGGCACGGTCCGAGGTTTGGGGTGACGTGCAACACTTCGACCTCTTTGATGCGCCGTTCGACGAGGGGCGCGATCGGTTGATCGGCCAGGATCTGGCGCAACTCAAGGTGTATCGGCTGATCGATGGGTTCGCCCGCGAGGGCCGGATCAACAAGTTGATCCTGCTCCACGGCCCCAACGGCAGCGCGAAGAGCACCTTCGTGAACACGATCATGCGGGCGCTGGAGGCGTATTCGGCGACCGACGAGGGCGCGCTGTATCGGTTCAACTGGATCTTTCCGAATCAGAAACTGGCGGCCGGCAGCTCGATCGGGTTCGGAGGATTCAGCCTGCGCACCGCCGAATCACTGGGCCTAGACTCGTTCGCGTTCCTCGACGAAGACCAGATCGACGCGAAGATCCCCAGTGATCTGAATGACCACCCGCTGCTGCTCATCCCGCGAGAGTCGCGCACCACGTTGCTGCAGGAGAACGTGCCGGGCGCCGTGTTTCCGGGCACCGATGAGGCCCGCGAGCTCGGTGAGGATGACGACCGCTTCGTGATCAGCGACTACATCCTGCGCGGGGCATTGAGTCATACGAGCCGCCAGATTTTCGATGCACTGATGACCGCCTACCGCGGCGACCTCAACCACGTGCTGAAGCACGTGCAGGTCGAGCGCTTCTACGTCAGCCAACGCTACCGCGTCGGTGCGGTCACGGTGGAGCCGCAGATGCGAGTGGACGCCGGCCTGCGCCAGCTGACCGTGGACCGCAGCCTCAGTGCGCTGCCGGCGAGCCTGCAGAATCAGACGCTGTTCGAACCGTTCGGCGACCTCGTGGACGCGAACCGCGGGATCATCGAGTACGACGACCTCTTCAAGCGGCACCCCGATCTGAACAAGTACCTGCTCTCGACGAGCGAAAAAGCGACCGTCGCGCTCGACAACCGGATTCTGCATCTCGACATGATCCTGATGGCCACGGGCAACGAAGACTATCTCGACGCGTACAAACAGACCGCGGACTACTCGTCGTTCAAGGGTCGCGTGGAGCTCGTCCGCGTCCCGTACATCCTCGACTATCAGCTGGAACACTCGATCTATGAGGACCAGCTCGCCGCACTGAAGCAGGTCCAGCACGTCGCGCCACACACGAGCTTCGTTGCCGCGCTATGGGCGGTGCTGACGCGATTGCGTCGTCCCAAACCCGATCAATATGACAAGCAGGTGCGGGACATTGTCGGGCGCCTGACACCGCTCGAGAAGGCGGACCTGTATGCCTACGGCCGCATTCCCGAGCATGTCGCCCCCGAGCGCGCGACCCAGCTCCGCGGGATCGTCGTCGACCTGATGAGCGAAGGGGACACGACCAGCGAGTACGAAGGGCGGCGGGGCGCTTCGCCGCGCGAGATGAAGATGATCCTGATCACGGCGAGTCAGAGCGAGAACTACCCGCATCTATCGCCGCTGGCGGTGTTCGACGAACTCGAGAGCCTGATTCGCGACCCGAGCGTGTTCCCGTTCCTGCAGTTGAAGCCCGACGGGGACTACCATCGCCACGACCACTTCATCGAAACGGTGCGCGATCGGTACCTCGATCTGGTGGACGGGGAGGTCAAGGAAGCGATGGGGCTCGTCGAGTCGAGTCAATACGACGAGCTCTTCGCGCGTTACGTGGACCACGTCAGCCAGTCGATCAAGGGCGAGAAGGTCTACAATCGGCGGACGAGCAAGTACGAGGAGCCCGACGAAAAGTTCATGACCGAAACCGAGGCGTTGTTCGACGTGGAGGAAGATGACGAGGAGTTCCGCCAGGGGCTGATTTCGTCGATCGCGGCGTTCTCGATCGACAACCCGGGCCAGAAGGTCGAGTACAGCAAGGTGTTCCCGAACCTGTTCAGTCGCATGAAACGGTCGTTCTACGAGGACCGCGACCGGACGGTGCGAAAAATCTTGGATCACCTCATCAACTACTTCGACGACCGCCGCGCCGCCCTGACGTCCAGCGAAACGGCGAGCGTGGAAACTACGCTCACGAACCTGCGGCGCCATGGGTACACCGATGAGAGCGCACGCGAAGCGGTGGCCTTTCTGAGATCCAATCGGTATAACGACTAACTGTTCGGGCATTCCGAAACTTGTGAGACGTATGAAACAGTTACATCAACTCATCACCGTGGTGCTGGCGTCGTCGTTGACGCTGCTGCCGCTCGGGCACGCGACGGCCACAGAGGTCGAGCAAATTCAACAATTTGCCGCGATGCTCGATGAACAGGATGCGCTCGACACCGCGGGGGCGGCCAAGACCGATCGCCAGCTCACGCGCCAATGGCTTCAGGAAGCGGAAGTGCTCGTCGCGAACGGGAAGAAGGAGGCGGCGAAGCACCGGCTCCGGCGCGTCGAGTTTGCCCTGGAGCTCGTGACCGCGCTGGTGGGCGCCGCGCTGATTCGGCAGAAGGCCGAAGAGCAGGAGGCGTCGGCATACACCGCCCCGGAGCAGCTGGAAGCACTGCAACTCGACGTCGACAACTTGCGAAAGCGACGCACCGAGCTTCAAACTGAACTTCAACAACTGCGGCAGTAACGATGACATCGATCGAAGTGAACGTCTGGTCTCGCCTGCGAGTCGTCGCGCTCTTACTGGCGATGGCCGTGATCGCCGCATGCGGGCCCGGGCCCAAGTCTCAATCGTTGGACGACCTCGAGCGGCAGCTTCAGGATCCGAGCGCCAACGACGTCAAAGACGCCCCGGGCGCGAGCAAGCTGTATCGCGAGGCGCGTTCGTACCGCCGGTTGTCGTTGGAGGCCTGGGAAGAAGGCAAGAGCGAGATTTCGCAGGAGTACGCGACGCTGGGGATGTTGAAGTACCGGACGGCCGCCGCGATCTTCGAGCAGCATGAGGCGAAGGCACGTTTGGACCAGGCGAACTCGAAGGTCACGACCACAAATCCGGAGATCAAAGCCCTCAATCAGGAACAGCTCAAGTTGGCCGAAGAAGTCAACGCGCTGGAGGTCAAAGTCGCTCAGGCGCGTCGCGCCAAAGAGGAAGCCGAGCGCCGTCGCAAGGCGCTCGCCAGCCAGCAGAACGCCGCACAAGGCAACAGCAATGACGCCGCGAAGCAGGCCGAGCTGCGCAACAAGATGAACGACGTCGAGTCCGCGAAGCGTGCGGCCGACGCGGTCAACGCCTCGACGCACGCCCCGGAGAAGTACAACCCCGCCGCAAACGCCCTGAAGTCACTGCAGCTCGAGACGAGCTCCGGAAACGCAAGCGACCCGCTGATCGCGGACGCGGTGAAGGCGGCCGCGCTGTTTCGTGAGGCCGAGGCGGCCGCGAAGCCCGCTTTCGAGAACGAACAGGAGAAGCAGAACCCCACACTGCGGCGTCAGAAACTCGCTGCGGATGCCCAGATCGATTTCGGGGGGAGCAACGTGATCACCGAGGCGGGGGGCGTGCGGATCGTGTTGGCTGGTGCGTTCGATCAGGGATCGTCGACGGTGAGTTCTGCTCAATCCGGAAAGCTCGCCGCTCTCGTGAAACTCGCCCAGACCTACGACGAGTTTTCGATCTACATCGAGGGCTACACCTCGAAGGGCGACGCCACTGAGAACCTCGGCTTGTCGCAGCTGCGTGCGCGAAACGTGAAGGACCACCTCACGGCCAAGGGCGTGAAGTCGAGCCGCGTCGAAGACAAAGGACAGGGGCAGGACCGCCCGCGCTTTGGCTCGAGCAGCTCGCAGAACGACCGCGTTGAAGTGGTGTTCAGGCGCTGAGCGGCTCCCTCGTCTTCGGCGGGCGCTACTACTCCGCCCCCATTACCGCACTCACGGAACGCGACGGCGAGTACGTCGAGTTGCCATCTGGTCGCGTCGTCGATCCGGTGGCATGGCTGCGCGAACCGTGGGAAGGCCCGCTGGCGGGTGTGCTCAGCTACGAGTTCGCGTGGGAACTGCTCGACATCCGCGCGATGCCCGCACTGTCGCGCGCTCCGCGCATGTGGGTCGGACGCTTCGAGCGGGACGGTGCAGTCCCGCCCGCCTCATCGACGGTGGGCGCCCTGGGGCCGATCGCCGGGCGTGTGACCGCTGACGCGTACCGCGCCGCCGTGCGGCGCTGCGTCGAGGACATCGTGAACGGGGAGCTCTTCGAGGTGAACTACACCGCTCGGTTCGACAGCACGTGGTCCGGGACAGCGCGTGCCTTCTTCGACAGCGCTGCTCGGCATAGCAGCGGTGAGTCGTTCGGCCTCCTGGAGACCCCGGAGTTTTCCGTCGCATCGATGAGCCCCGAGTCCTTCATTGCCGTGCGGGACGGGCGGGTCGAAGCGCGGCCGATCAAGGGCACACGGCGTCGGTCGGACGATGCGGAAGCAGACCGTGCGGCTGGCGCCGAGCTCCTCGTGAGCGCCAAGGACCGCGCCGAAAACGTCATGATCGTCGACTTGATGCGCAATGACCTGACCCGAGTCTGCGAGCTTGGCTCGGTGCACGTCACAGATCTGTGCAAACTGGAGAGTTTCGCAGGCCTGCACCACCTGGTCTCCACCGTGGTGGGCGACCTCCGCGACGGGCTGCGCCCGATCGACGCGCTGTTGGAGTGCTTTCCGGCGGGGTCGATCACGGGCGCCCCCAAACTTCGCGCGATCGAGATTGCGGCCGAGGTGGAGGTCGGAGCGCGCGGGCCGTACACCGGCACGATGTTCGTTGCGACGCCGGATGCGCTGCGTAGCAGCGTGCTGATTCGGACGTCCACGCTCTATCCGGGGCCGGCCGGATTCGACGTCGAGTACGGAGCCGGGGGCGCCGTAGTTGCGGAGTCCGACGATGAAGCCGAGTGGCTCGAAGCACTGACCAAGGTGGGCCCGTTGCTTCGCATGCACGAACAGCCGGAGGGGGTGTGAGTCAGGACCGGTCGTACCTGTACGGCGATGGACTGTTCGAGACCGTGCGCGTTGAGGAGAGCGGGCCGATCGCCTTGGAGCGTCACGTCGCTCGGTTTTCGCGAAGCGCCGCGGCGCTGGGTTACCCCGACGCTTGCGTACATGCGGGGATCAGTGCGTTGAACGCGCTACGCGCCGCCGAACCGGGGATTCACCGCGTCACGATCGCGCGCGAGGACGACAGCGCACCGTTCGCCGGACACGGCGGGGTCTCGGTGAACTCGCGTCCGGTGGAGGACGCCGTGCGTCCCCGCCTGATCGCGCTGCGGGGCTGGTACTTTCCTGGCGACACGTTGCGGGAGCACAAGTCGACGAGCTATCTGCGGTCCGTCGAAGCGCGCAGGCTCGCGTGTGCGCGTGGTGCCGACGACGCACTGCTCGTCGATGGGGACGGCTTCATCGGCGAGGCGTCGACCTCGAATGTGTTCGTCGAGATGCCCAGTGGGCTCGTTACGCCGCCGGTGCGTGGCATTTTGCCGGGCGTGACGCGCGAGCGGATCCTTGAGCGGTTCGATGTGATCGTGCGACCCGTTCACGTCGACGAGTTGCAGTTTGCCCGCGAGATCATCCTGACGAATGCCGCGCAGATCGCGCTCGCCGCGCTGGAGTTCGAGAGCCGCTCGCTGACGCACTACCGCGCTCTGGATTTCATTGAAGACCTGAGCTGACCCACCGCTCGAGCCGCGCTCCGATCACGCGCGGTGCCTGATGCAGCGCGCCGAGTGTGCCGGAGCCGGTCAACAGCATCGCCGTCTTGAACGTCTGAATCGTTCGCTGGCCAAACGCCAGCGCCGCGTCACCGCCACCGTCGTGGGCGGCGCGCAGCCACGGGAGCGCCATCCCGGCCAGGTCGGCGCCCAGCGCGATGACCTTCGCCGCATCGAGGCCGTTCCGAAGTCCACCACTGCCGACAACGCGAAACCCGCGTTCCTTGGCCCATACGACGCTCGCCGCCGTGGGAGTACCCCAGTCCCAGAAGATCTCGCCGACGGACTGCTCGGCCGGGTTCGCGCGCAGCGTCTCGACGCCGATCCACGTCGTTCCGCCGGCGCCCGAGGTGTCGACCCACTGCACGCCGGCCGCGGCCAATCGGTCGAGCGCACGAGGGGACAGGCCGCAGCCCGTCTCTTTGGCGATCACGGGAACGCCCAACTCCTCGACGAGGCGCGCGATGGCGTCGATGCAGCCACGGAACGAACGGTCGCCCTCGGCCTGGATGAGCTCCTGCCCCGGGTTCAGGTGCACGCACAGCGCGTCCGCCCCGATCGATCCGACGAGATCCATCGCCTCGTGCGTGGAGATCTCGGCGACTTGCACCGCGCCGATGTTGCCGAACAAGAGGATGTCGGGCGCGACGTCGCGCACCTGGTAGGTCTCCAGCAGCGTGCGGTCCCTGAGGATCGCGCGCTGGCTGCCGACCCCGAACGCGAGCCCCAGCTCTTGCGCCACCGCGGCGAGGGTCTTGTTGATCTCCGTCGCGCGAGCGGCGCCGCCTGTCATGCCCGTGATCAGCAGCGGTGCGCCGAGGCGACGACCGAAATGCTCGCAACCGGCGTCGATCTCATCCCACGCGAGTTCGGGCAGCGAGTCGTGCAACAGCTCCACGTCCTCGAGCAACGTCGTCTTGCCGCGATACTCCACGCTGGCTTCAGCGCAGAGGTCGAGGTGGTCGACCTTTCTTTGCGAGATGTCATCGGCCATCGCTCCTCCGACCCTTGCTATACGACGCTCAGCCTACGCTGTCGATTCGCGGTGACACGCGGGCGTTCGGTCCACTTGACGAGAAGCCGCGGAGCGCCTAAGTTAGGCATGCCTAAACATTAAGTGAGGCAGGTCGATATATGGTCCTTCGATTGTTCTACATTTTCGCGCTGTTGGCGGTGCTCGGATGCGAGGCACCCAAGCGCGCTGACGGGACCGGAAAGCCGCTCGTGGTCGCCACGACGACGATGCTCGGCGACCTCGCCCAGGCGATCGGTGGCGACGCGGTCTCGGTGTCCTCGATCATGAAGCCGGGAGGGGACCCCCACCTCTACCAACCGACTCCGGGCGATGCGCGACTGATCGCGTCGAGCTCGCTGGTCATCACCAGCGGACTGCACCTCGAGGGATGGATCGACGATCTCGTCCGCAACGCCGGCGGCGAGCGGCCCGTGGTGGTCGCGAGCAAGCGCGTGACCCCGATCCGCATGGAGAACAGCCCCGGTGGCGTCGATCCGCACTTCTGGTTCGACCTCGAGGCGTGGTCGCTCGCCGCGGACGAAGTCGGCGAGCAGCTGGTGATTCTGGTCGGGTCCGACACCGATGCGGGAAAGCAGGTTCAAAGTCGCCTCGTGGCGTACAAGGCGGAGGTCGCACACCTCAACGCCTGGACGAAGGACCGCCTGAGTTCGGTGCCGCGCCAACAGCGCGTCCTGATCACGAGCCACGATGCGTTCAACTACTTCGGCCGCGCCTATGAGATCGACGTGATCGGGATTCAGGGCATCTCGACGGAACAGGAAGCGGCGCAGCGCGACGTCGCCAACATCATCGACATGGTGCGGGAGCGGAATGCACCCGCCGTGTTCGTGGAGACCTCCGTTAACCCGCAACTCATCGAGCAAGTGGCGCGGGAGACCGGCGTGAAGGTCGCAGGGCCGCTGTATTCGGACTCGATCGGGCCCGCGGGCGGACCCGCAGCGACGTTTCTGGGGACCGTAGCGGAGAACGTTCGGATCATCACCGAAGCACTGGGCGGCGAGTACATCGCCTTCCGGAGCGCGGACGCCAAGACGGAGGCGCTGTGAACGCACTCGTCGTTCGAGACCTCACGGTCACTTACGGCGACAAGCCGGTCGTTGACCGGATGACGTTCACGATCGCGCCGGGCCGACTCGTCGGTATCGTCGGACCCAATGGTGCGGGCAAGACGACGATGATCAAGGCGATCATGGGGGCCTTGCCGATCGTCAGCGGCGAGATCGAGGTGCTGGGTCAGCGAGGCCGGCAGGCGCTGCGCGAACTCGTCTACGTGCCGCAGCGCGCGTCCGTAGACTGGGACTTCCCCCTGACCGTCCGGGACGTCGTCATGCAGGGCCGGTATGGGTCGCTGGGGCTTCTCAAGCGGGTGACGGGGGCGGACCGAGACCGCGTGGCGGCGGCGCTGGACAAGGTCGGGATCACGGCGCTCGCCGATCGTCAGATCGGCGAACTGTCCGGCGGTCAGCAGCAGCGTGTCTTCCTCGCGCGGGCGCTCGCGCAGGATGGGAAAGTGTTCCTGATGGACGAACCGTTTCAGGGCGTCGACGCGGCGACCGAGACCGCGATCATCGAGGTCCTGCGGACCCTGCGTGAGCAGGGCAGCACCGTGCTCGTCGTTCATCATGACCTGTCGACGGTCAGCGACTACTTCGACGAGATGCTGCTGCTCAACGTGCAGCTCATCGCGCATGGCCCGACGAGCGAGGTCTTCACGGCCGAGACTCTGCAGCGGGCGTATGGCGGGCGACTCGCCGTGTTTGGTGATTCGATGGTGGTCGCGTGAGCCAGGAGATCGACTACGCCGGACGAGTGCTCGAGTTCTTTCGCTTCGAGTACGCGTTCACGATCAATGCGCTCGCGGCGTCGATCGTCGTCGGCCTGTTGTGCGGGGTCGTCGGCACGTTCCTGGTATTGCGCAGTTTGTCGCTCGTCGGCGATGCGACGGGTCATGCGACACTGCCGGGTGTCTGCCTGGGATTCTTCGCCGCAGGCGGGGCGAAGGTGATGAGCGTGCTCCTCGCCGGGGCCTTGTTGTCGGGCTTTCTCGCGGCGGTGCTCGTAGGCGTGCTCGCGCGCGGTCCGCGGTCCCGCTCGGACGCGTCGATCGGCGTGGTGCTCTCGCTGTTCTTCGGTCTGGGCATCGTGATGTTGTCCTACATCCAGAGTTCGCCGACGGGGGCCCAGGCGGGCCTGAATCGCTTTCTGTACGGCAACGCCGCAGGCGTGGACCTCGAGCAGGTGCTGTGGTTGGGGGCGCTCGGCGTCGCGGTGCTCGGTCTGATCGTGGTGTTCTGGCGATGGCTCGTCGCCTCGTCGTTTGACCCCGTGTTTGCGCGATCGATCGGGGTGCCGGTTGCCGCCGTTCACTACGGGCTTCTCGGCGCGCTCGCGGTGGCCGTCGTCATCTCGATCCAGGCCGTGGGCGTGGTGCTCGTGTCCGCGATGCTCATCATCCCGCCGTCGACGGCGCTGTTCCTGTCAAAGCGGGTGGGGTGGGTCGCGTTTTTAGCGGGGCTCCTCGGGATGCTCGCGGGCGCGTGTGGGGCCGTGGCGAGCTATGTGTTCGAGGGCGTATCGACCGGGCCCGCGATGGTACTGGTCGCGGGAGCGCTGTTCGTCGTGGCACTGCTGTTCGGCCCGCGCGGCGGTCTCGTGACCCAGGCTCTCGTTCGAGCGGTGCGCGAACGGCAGGCGGAGCTCGCTCATGCTTGATCTGATCATCGAACCGTGGACGTGGGGCGATTGGATGTGGCGCGGGATGCTCGCCGCGGTGCTCGTCGCCGTACCGTGCGCGGTGCTGGGCGTGTTCCTGTACCTCAAACGAATGAGCCTCATCTCCGATGCGCTGGCGCACGTCGCTCTGCCCGGCATCGTGGCGGCATTCCTGATCTCGGGGTCCCTCGACGGCCCGGTGATGGTGTTCGGCGCGGCGGTCGTTGGCCTGCTCGCGGCGTACATGATCGAGGCGGTCTCCCGGTTGCCGAACGTGCGACCGGATGCCGCGATCGGCATCGTGTTTACGGTCTTCTTCGCGTTGGGCGTCATCCTGCTCAGCACGATGGTGCACGACGCCCACATCGACACGGACTGCGTGGTGTTTGGGAACGTGCTGGCGATTTCGGATCGAACGCTCTACACCCTCGCGGTCGTGGCGCCGGTCGTCCTTGCGATCGTCGCCTTCTTCTGGCGCTGGCTCGCGGTTTCCAGCTTTGATCCGAGCCTCGCGCGCAACCTCGGGATCCCGGTCGTCGCGGTCCACTACGGATTGATGACGTGTGTCTCGATCACGACGGTGGCCGGTTTTGAGGCTGTGGGGGCGATCCTCGTGATCGCGCTGATTATCGTGCCTGCGGCGACGGCGCACGTACTGACCGATCGGCTGGAGACGATGATGGCTGTCGCCATCGCGCACACGGTCATCTCGGCGGTGCTGGGGATGTACGTCTCCGTCTGGCTGAATTGCTCGTCCGCCGGCGCGATTGTCGTCGTCGGCGGTTTGCTGTACTTGCTCGCGTTCGCGTTTGGGCCCCGACATGGCGTGGTCATGCGGTCCATCCGGCAACGACGCGATCGACAAACATCGGCGAAAGAAGCGCAGTTGCAGATGCGCGAAGTTCGTTGGTCACCAGGGGAGTGACATGCCAACCATCGCGATCGAGAACTACCTCAAGGCGATTTATCACCTGCAGGTGCGCCACGGGCGGGTGAAGACGAAGGACATCGCGCTGCAGCTGGACATCTCGCTGCCGTCGGTCTCCTCGATGCTGCAGTCGTTGGCGAACGACGGCCTCGTCGAGCACCAACGCTATCGCGGGGCGACGCTGACCGCCGACGGACGGCGGGCAGCCCTCGCGGTGATTCGTAAACATCGGCTGATCGAGATGTTCCTCGTCGAGACGCTGGACTTCGCGTGGGACGAGGTCCATGCCGAGGCCGAACAGCTCGAGCACGCCGTCAGCGACAAGCTCGCCCTGCGCATCGACGAGTTTTTGGGCCATCCGCAGTTCGACCCGCATGGCGACCCGATCCCCACCGCTGACGGTGAGGTGTTTCACCGCGCATCGATCCCGCTGAACGAAGCGGAACCCCCGCAGAAGTTTCGGCTGGCGCGAGTCTTGGACCAGGCACCCGATGTGCTGCGCCATCTGACGCGCCTCGGGCTGACGCCGGATACCGCGATTCAGGTCGTCGAGGTGCTGCCGTTCGATGGCCAGATGACGCTGCTGATCGAAGACGTCGAGGCCACGGTGAGTCGCACGCTGGCGTCGCGCCTGCTCGTGACCCCGGCGTAACCCGATGTTCAGACGAATCGTCGAGCCGGGCCTCGAGCTCGAACTGCTGCAGGTCGAAGTGGCGCGGGAACTGTTTCTGGCCGTCGACGACTCGCGGGCTCACCTGCGTCGATGGCTGAGTTGGGTCGATGACACGCGGCAGATTCTGGACACCCGCGAGTTCTTGCGGCTCTCGATGGCAGGGTGGGCCGAAGGGCGCATGGTGCGCTGCGGCATCCGGCTGAACGGCCGGCTGTGCGGGTCCGTCTCGATCGAAGGCATCGACGCCACGAACGGCCACGGCGAGATCGGCTACTGGCTCAGTCACGACTGTGAAGGGCAGGGCGTGATGACGCGCAGTGTCGCCGCCCTCAGCAAGATGGCGTTCGACGAGGTCGGCCTGCACCGCCTCGAACTGCACGCCGCGGAGGCCAACACGCGCAGTTGGGCGATCCCGGAGCGCCTCG
This sequence comes from Bradymonadaceae bacterium, assembly GCA_041601915.1. Classification (GTDB taxonomy): domain Bacteria; phylum Myxococcota_A; class Bradymonadia; order Bradymonadales; family Bradymonadaceae; genus JBFIHF01. The sequence goes on along the minus strand of JBFIHF010000035.1, from coordinate 5,406 downwards.
GGTGGAGCTACGAGGGCACGAAGCGACAGGCGTTGTTCGTCGACGGTGAGCGTTCGGACATCCGGCTCTACTCGTTGCTGAAGACGGATTCGCCCGTCAGCTGAAATCGATGTCGCCCAACACCGAAAATGCGGCCGCAAACGGAGACAGTGTCCCCGCGGCGATCTGGTCGTCGAGGGCCTGCCAGCCGTCGCCGGCCAGGTACTCATCGATGCGACGCGCCGCCTCGCCGAGGGCCAGAAGCCGCGTGAGGTGCCGATTTCGCCGATGGCGCCGGGCGTCCAAATCGGCGCCGGCTTCGGCGCGATGGCGCTCGACCTCGCCCAACAGCTCCCCGAGGCCATCGTTCGATGTGGCGATCGTGCGAACAATCGGCGGGCGCCAGCGCAGGTGGTTGTCGTCGAGGTCGAGCATCTGGGACAGCTCGCGGACGAGGCGGTCCGCTCCGGGGCGATCGGCCTTGTTCACGACGAAGACGTCGGCGACCTCGAGGATTCCGGCCTTCGACGCCTGCACCTCGTCGCCGAGCCCCGGCACCGTCACGACGACACAGGTGTCTGCGAACGCTGCGATATCGACTTCGTCCTGACCGACGCCGACGGTCTCGACGATGAGCCAGTCAAACCCCATCGCGTCGAGCACGTGAAGAATCGCGGGCGTCGAGCGCGAGATGCCGCCCAGATTGCCGCGCGTCGCGACGCTGCGGATGTACACACCCTCGTCGAGGGCGTGGTCGGCCATCCGGACGCGGTCGCCGAGGATCGCACCGCCCGAGAACGGACTCGTCGGATCGATCGCGACGACGCCGACCGACTCGCCGCGCGTGCGCAACTGGCGGATGAGGCCGTCGACGAGGGTCGACTTACCCGAGCCGGGATTGCCGGTCACGCCGAGCACGTACGCGCGACCGGTGTGCGGGTTGAGCTGCTCGATCGCGGCGAGGCCACTGGGATCGCCATCGTCGACGAGCCGCATCAGCCGCCCGGCGGCGCGTTCGTCCCCAGCAAGGACGCGCTGAACGAGAGTCTCCGTCACGTTGTGGCCCACATCAGGAGGCAGCGCGCGTCGCGGTAGTAGCGCTCAACCGGGAACTCGCGCACATACCCGTAGCCGCCGTGGATCTGCACGGCTTCGTCGGTGACGTGCAGTGCGGCGTCGACTGCGAACCTCATGGCGGCATCGGAATCGCCGTCATCGCCGGCGGCATGCAGCACGAGCAGCCGCGCCGCGTCCACCGCCGTCGCCATCTCGGCGAGCTTGAACTGAATCGCCTGGTAGGCGGCGATGGGCTTACCGAACTGCTGGCGCTCTTGCGCGTACGCCGCGGCATCTTCCAGCGCGCCGCGCGCGACGCCGACCGCGACGGCGGCGACCCAGGTCGGCCAACAGGCGGGTGGGGCGCCGGACACGTCGATGCGCCCCACGGCGCACGCGCGAACGCCAAGCGTTTCGAACGCCTCGACCTGCCCCGACGCGTCGAAGACACCCTCCGTCGTCGCGACGCGCTGCGCATGGTTGCAGGTCGTCGTCAGCCCATTGCACGCCACGCTGAGGAGCTCTCCGGCCGCAACAATGTCGGCTCGCCGAGCATCAGCCAGCGACAGCGCGGCGTCGTGCGATCCGACGGACAAGGCGACCGAGGCGTCGGCGCGCGCGAGTTCTTCGAGCACCAGCGCGAACGAGACCGCGTCGAGCTCGGAGCCGCCCTCGTCGGCCGATGTGGTCGCGTTCAGGATTCCGAGTTCGAGTAGTTGACCGAAGATCTGCGCTGGCAACGCGCCCGCGGTTTCCCATGCGTGCGCTTGGGGCAGGACCACATCTGCCGCGAACTTGCGGACCATCTCGCGCACCATGGCCTGATCCTCGGTGAGCGAGAAGATCATGCCGACTTCCTTCGCGCGCACTCGTCGCGGATGAAGTCGACGACATCGGTGGTGGCAGTGCCGGGGGTGAAAATCCCGACCACGCCGGCCGCCTTCAGGTCCGCGATGTCGGCGTCGGGGATCACGCCCCCGGCGAAGACGAAGATGTCCGCGGCGTCGCCGGCCGCGAGGCCAGACACGATCTCGGGGAGCAGGGTGTTGTGCGCTCCGGACAAGATCGAGATGCCGATGCAGTCCACGTCCTCCTGGATCGCGGCGCGCACTAACATGTCGGGCGTCTGGTGCAGGCCGCTGTAGATCACCTCGAATCCTGCGTCTCGCAGAGCGCGAGCGATCACCTTTGCGCCACGATCGTGGCCGTCGAGGCCCACCTTGCCAATCAGCACGCGATACTGCGTCACACCGAACTCCCAAGCACCCCGTGACGCAAGACGTCGCGGGCAATTACGATCCGTTGAATCTCGTTCGTCCCCTCGTAGATGCGCGTCACGCGGGCATCTCGCAGCAGCTTGGCCAGCGGGTGGTCCTGCGCGAACGCGTCGACGCCGACGTGGCGCATCGCGGCTTCGCAGGCCCGCGCGGCGAGCTCCGAGGCGTACATCTTCGCCATGCTCGCTTCGCGGGTGAAGCGGGGCGCATTCGTCTCTTTGAGCCAGGCCGCGCGCAGTGTCAGCAGGCGCGCCGCCTCAAACTGGGCCCTCAGCGACGGGTCGTCGACATACTCGAGTGCCGCCCGAGCGATGCCGAGCGACTGGCTGGCGATGCCGATCCGACCGCCATCGAGCGCAACCATCGCGATCTTGAAGCCGTCGCCGGGCGCGCCGAGTACCGCGTCGTGGTCGACGACGACGTTGTCGAAGGCCAGCGTCACGGTATTCGAGGCGTGCTGCCCCATCTTCTCCTCGGCCTTGCCGTGGCTGATCCCGGCGGTGGCAGGGTCGACGAGAAACGCCGAGATCTTCTCGTCGGTCTTCGCCCACACGACGAACGCGCCAGCATGGGCGCCAGACGTGATCCACGCCTTGGTGCCGTTGATCACCCACCCCTGGTCCGACGAAACAGCGCGCGTGCCCATCCCTTGCGGGTCGGAACCGGCCCCGGCTTCGCTGAGGCAAAACGAACCGCTGTTGATCTGTCCGGCCGTCATTCGCGGCAGGAAGTCCGCGTGCTGGCTGGGCGAGCCGAACAATTCGATGATCTCGGCAACCATGTTGTTGACGCACATCGTCACGGCGACGGCGGGGTCGACCGCGGCGACCTCCGTCACCGCCAGCGAGTACGACACGACGCCGGCGCCAAGCCCGCCAAACTGCGGCGAAACGTTCACGCCCATCAGCCCGGCTTCGGCGAGCGCGCGCAGCTCGTCGAGCGGGAACGTCGCAGCGCGATCGTTTCGTACGACCGCGGGCCGCAGAACTTCTCGTGCGATGGTGCGTGCCGTCTCTTGCACGCGTTGCTGGTCCGCGGTGATTGCCATCAAGACCTCGTGAACGTCGCGGGCCGGCGCTCGACGAAGGCGGTCATTCCCTCGCGCTGATCGGCGGTGCCAAACAGACCGCCAAAGGCGCGACTCTCCGCTTCCATCGCGTCGCGTAGCCCGAACGACGAACCGGCCGCCATCGCGCGCTTGGCAGCACGCACCGCGAGCGGGCCGTTCTTGGAGATCGCGTCCGCGATGGCGTTGACCTGCTCGATGAGCGCGTCGGGCTCGAACACATCGAGCAGCAGCCCGCACGCCAGCGCCTCGTCGGACTTGATGTGTTTGCCCGTCAGCACGAGCTCGCGAGCCTTGTGCCAGCCAACGACGCGCCCCAGTCGCTGGGTGCCGCCCCAACCCGGGATCACGGAAAGCGAGACTTCCGGAAGTCCCATCCGCGCGTGGGTCGACCCGTAGAGGAGGTCACAGGCGAGCGCGAGCTCCAGACCACCGCCGAGGGCAAAGCCATTGATCGCGCCGATGACCGGGGTCGGCAGCGCCGCGATGGCGTCGAACGCGCGGTGGCCCAGTGCGCTGAACGCGGCGGCCTCATCGGCGCTGTAATCGATCATCGCTTTGATGTCTGCGCCAGCGACAAACGCGCGCCCAGCGCCCGTCAGAATCACGACATCGAGCGAATCGTCGACGGCGAGCTCTGCGGCCACGGCCGCGAGGTCCTCGAGCACCGTGCGATTCAGCGCGTTGAGCGCATCGGGGCGATTGACCGTGATCGTCGCGACGCGGTCGCGTCGATCGAGCAGCAGGGTTTCGTAGCTCATCTCACGCTCCGTAGTCGTAGAATCCGCGTCCCGCCTTGCGTCCGAGCCAGCCGGCGTCGACGTACTTCCGCAGCAACGGACACGGGCGGTACTTGGTGTCGCCGAGCCCGTCGTTGAGGACTTCCATAATCGCGAGGCACGTATCCAGCCCGATGAAATCGGCCAGGGTGAGCGGGCCCATCGGCTGGTTGGTACCGAGCGTCATCGCGGTGTCGATGTCCTCGACGGTGCCGACGCCTTCCATCAGCGCGTAGACGGCCTCGTTGATCATCGGCATCAGGACCCGATTCACGATGAAGCCGGGGTAGTCCTGGGCGACGACAGTCGTCTTCCCCATCTTCTGTGCGGCGGCCTCGACGGCGCTGAACGCGGCGTCGCTGGTCTGCAGCCCGCGGATCAGCTCCACGAGCTTCATCAGCGGCACCGGGTTCATGAAGTGCATGCCCACGACCTTCTCGGGGCGCTTGGTCACGCCTGCGATGCGCGTGATCGAGATGCTCGAGGTGTTGGTCGCGAGGATCGTGTGTTCGGGAGCGGCCTCGTCGAAGGCGCGGAAGAGCTTGAACTTCAGCTCCTCGTTCTCGGTCGCTGCTTCGATCAGCAAGTCGGCCTGCGCGGCCACGTCGGTTTGGGTGCTCGTGCTGAGGCGCGCGAGCGCGGCGTCGCGGGCCGCGGCCTCGAGTCGCTCCTTGCTCACGAGCTTGTCGAGGCTCTTTGCGATGCTGGCCTGTGCCCGATCGAGGGCGTCTTGCGAGATGTCTGTCAGCGTCACGTCGTAGCCGGCGACCGCCGCCACCTGTGCGATCCCGTGCCCCATCTGTCCGGCGCCCACGACGCCCACCGTCTTGATGTCGTTCGACATGATTCTGCCTCCTCCGAAGTATCGGATGTGCACGTATCATGCGCTCAAAACGCGGGTCAACCGGCCCGCTTCGGCACGCCGCGACGCTTTGCGAGATCTCGGTAATCCGGTAGGCTCCCCACACTGCTTCGGATCACCCATGGCCCTCTGTCCGCACTGCAAGACCCCCGGCGAAGCGCCGCTTTCCCCTTGTGTCAGAGGGGATGGGTTTTTCTGTGTCGACGATGCGGACATCTACGCGAACCCGGGCAACGATCTGTTGGGGCGGGCGATCGGCGGCCGATTCGTGGTGCTGGGGACCCTCGGCGCGGGGTCGATGGCTCAGGTCTACCGCGCCCATCAGCTCGAAGTGGACCGCAGCGTGGCGCTCAAGGTGTTTCGGATCCGCGACATGGTCGAGCCGGG